>JAQVNT010000099.1 GCA_028702975.1 Candidatus Delongbacteria bacterium | reverse complement strand
ATAATCTTCCGGGTCATCTGTTTCGAAAAGTTTGTCGGTCTCATGCGCATACCTGATGTATTTGTAGAAATATTTATCTTCATCGATCGGGAATATGTTTTTTACCGTATGATCGACATCCATCGAAGCAATTACCTTTTTAGTCACATCAAAATAAAAAGCCAGCAGCGCGTCCTTGCTTCCCTTGATGTTTTCCCCTTTCATCACGAGCCTTCTTTTATCCCTTGAATAAACCTGAAGCGTAAGGTAGAAGAACTTTCCTTTGTATTCAATGTCGCCGTAGATCGAATTGTCCAGCTCAATATTTTCATAAGTATCGAAAAAAGCATTGGAAGCCAGGTAAAAATTCCCCTGCTTTAAAAGTTCGTACTCAAGACCTTCCGTTTTATCGTCCATTAATTCAAAACCCGCTTCCTCCAGATTTCCGCGTAAAAATTCCACTAACGCATCCGTAATGAACTCCGTTTTGGGGTCGTTATCCTTAAAACCTGCGATCACAAGTTTTGCCGGAAAACACATTCCCGTAATAAGAACAAGCGCAAGAGCCGCATATCTGAGTTTCATCATTTACCCCCAAGAACCTTTTATCAACTTGAAGAATATACGAAATCGGAGAGGATAAGTAAAGTGGGGATTTTTGGGGTATCGTAGAATTAATTATATTTCATCAGGTATATCCTGACCTGAAGAAGCTGAATTTATATTCCTGATCTTGAAATATTTTAAATTTACAATGGTAAATATTGATCCTGCCGTTAAAGATATGAACAGAGTAATTGACTTATTGAACAAAGAGATCAAAACACCTGCCTGAGGGTCGTAATTCATCATTGAGAACAAGCCGCCAAAAATAAGCTGTTCTATCCCAAGATTTCCGGGGGTTAACTTAAAAACCAGTGACACCTTCAGTATCAAAGAAAGGAAAATAACGGTTAAAAAATCAATATCCAGTTCGAGTATGACAACGGTCCAATAAATCCAAAAGGCAGTGAATAAAGTATGAAGTACACTCAGGGCAAAATTTATTGCAGAAAATTTTATATCTTTCCATAGAAAAGTAATGCTTGAAGAAACTGATATAGTTCTTGAGATTATCTTTGTATAGAATCTGTCTTTGGAATATTGATTGTTTTTTAAAATTTTGTTTGCAAATATGATAAGTATAGGTATAGAGCACATGAGCAGACAAAAAATAAAAAATAATACAGGTATATTGTTTGATTGAAAAATATATAATATCCCCACGATACCTGCGAAGAAGAAATTAAATAAAAGAAGATAGATGTTTAATGACAGGCTGTCACTAAAACTGGCTTTATATTTGAATTTTGCAAAAGCGATAGAATATGCAAGCGATCCCTGAACCGGAATTATGTAACTCCATAAATTTCTAGCAGCCGGAAAAAATATCCGGTCAGTAAGTGTCAGGTTCATATTTGTAGTTCTTTTCAGGATAAAAGAAAATTGAGTCCCGCTCACAGAAAAAATCAATAATGCTATAACAACAGATATTAGAATATCAAATAATTTAAGGTTTTTTAAGATTGCTGTTTGTTCTGGAGTTACAAAAAAAAATATGACAAAGAATACAATTGCAGCGGTAAAGATATAAATGATACAATTTTTCATGAGTTTTTCTTTTTTACTCCTGCAGCAATTGTCTGATAACACCACGGTCTTGGGAAGGGTATAGTTGAAATAAAAGGAAAAAACATTCCGCCTGAATAAAGTTTAACATTTCCAAAGCCGGCAATATTCATTATTCGGATAAGCCACCTTTGGGGATATAGCATTATATGTTCTTTTGTATAAAAAAATCTTGATGACAAATTAAGAGTCAAGAGTCTTTCTGCAAAGGAATTCGGGTTTGGAGTGGAAAGAACCAAAATCCCGCCATCTTCTAATGTTTCATAACACTCTTTCAGGAACCTTACCGGTTCCTCAAGATGTTCGATCAGCTCTCCTGCAGTTATAGCATCTACTTTCATGTTTATGAAAGATTCAGAGAGCGACATAACATCACACTGCTTAAATGAAGCGTAATTATCAGGAAGGTCTGTTGGCACAAGATCAATTCCGATCACGTTTTCATTATTAAAAAAAGGATTAGGCAGTGAACTGCATCCGAGGTCCAGAACCGTGTTCTTGTCAGATACTAAATTTGCAATTTTTTTTAGTCGGTAAGATTCAGTCATCTTCTTTACCCTTTAAATTCTGTTTCAAAAAACTCGATCATCCATTTTGTGGTATTGATCTTATCTTTCAGCATTTCAGCATTTTTATCCTTCCATTTTCTTTCAAGATCTTTTTCTTCCATAAGATCAGAGATTTTATTTATTGCGTCTTCTTCGTTTGAAAATCTATATATAAGTCCGTATTTTTCTTCGAGTTCCCGTATAGATCCGGCCTGTAATGAATTTATAAGAACTGCAGGAGTCCCAAGGGCCGCGGATTCAGAGGCCATTGTGAATCCTTCTCCAACAAAAAGTTTACAATAAGAAAGCAGGCTGTGAATCTTATCACTTGAAACAGGTATTCTATAGGGCTCGAATTCTGTTGGAAGCGGCGATTCAGAGGTAATTATGACCCTTCCGTAAGAATTCAGCAGCTTAACGATCTTCATTTTACCATTTTTTGAAATTCCTTTCTCACCCATATCGTGACTTGCTCCCCAAGATACAAATCGTAATACAAAAAAAGTTTCATTTTTTTTCAGGGAGCATTGATCCAGGACTGATTCATCGGGACTGAACTCTTCAGGATGTAAATAAGCCAGCTCGTGATAGCTGTTGTATTTAAACACTTTATTTCCGAATCTACTCAGGTCCTGATAAAAACAGTCAGGAACGCATATCCTGTAAGCGAACGGGAATGTAATCATATTTGAAACTTTTGCACCTTCAGTATCAGTGAATACTACCGATCTTATTCCCATCAATTTTGCTATATGAACATTGAAAGTGCCGCCTATGCTGAAGATCAGATCGATTTTATTTTTCTTTAAGATCTTGTATAAATTTAACTGATGTACGATCAGTTCGTAAAGAAGTGCTGATCGGGAAGACCCGATTTTAGAGACGGTTTTATATTCGTAATTGTAAAGATCAAGCAGTTCTTCGGTGATCTCTTTCTTTCTCGCAGTTATCGTAACCGGGTGACCGCCCGACTGCAGATAATCTATGAAATTCTTGAAAAAATGAACATGAGCCGGATGATTAATGTCAAAAAGAACATTCATCTATTTCAATTCCTTATTATATTCCATATCGAACCACATGGCGAAAAGAATAAACTGAACACTCATGATCACACAAAGCATCCATGTGAGAAAATTAATTTTTGGAGTATCACCGTTGATGACAGCATAATAGGCCATTCTGAAAAATAAAGGAACCGAAACTGCCGCAAGCCCGGCCCCAAACGAATAAAAAAGAACGAGAGGATGAAAATCCCTGATCACATATTTTTCTTTCATTCTGTAAAAAAACAGTTTTAAAAGAAGCCATGAAAGAGAAAAAAGGATCTTTCTGAGCTTTATACCCGATTTTTCGCCGACACCGTAAACAGGGTTTATCTGGACATCCCTCACTTTCATATTATATATATTTAATCTTACCAGAAGGTCGTTCGGCTGGCCGTATCTCTTATACATTTTATCCCAATCTATCAGATGAAGAGCCTTATTATTTATTGCGGTATATCCGCTTTGAGAGTCTGCGATGTGCCAGTAGCCTGAAGCTATCTTTGTAAGTAAAGAAAGTACTGAATTGCCGAAATAACGGATCTTGGGAATTTTTTTAAAAGCTTCCCCCGTAAAAAGTCTGTTGCCTTTAGAGTAATCCACTTCACCGGAGACTACAGGGTCAAGAATATTAAAAAGATCATGCGGATCCATTTGCGCATCTCCCGCCATCACCGCCGCGACATCAAAATTATTGTCTCTGGCCCATTTATAACCTGAAGCTATTGCGCCGCCTACACCCTGATTCTTTTTGTGCTCGATAAGGATTATTTTATTATAATTTTCTTTCACACTGTTAACTACTTTGACGGTATTATCTCTGCTTTTATCATCAACAATAATAATTTGATCGACGCAGTCAGGCATCGAGACCAAAACTTTTTTGATCTGTGTCTCTTCATCAAAACAGGGCACTATTACCGCGATCTTTTTTTCTTTATACATTTCTGCATCTCCGCGCAAAATTCTTGTGACGATAATATATATATAATGTTAACCTAAATCAAATCATTTTATATCAGTGCGCGCGGAAAATGCTAAGATATTTTCAGTTGAACAAAAACTTAAATTATTATATATTTGAAAGTCCGCCGGTTAATTAATGCAGGGTGTATGATGAAGGAGAGCAAAGACGCAATCGAAATAGAGCCGAAAACGCTCGTTGTTATAATAATCTTTATTGTTATTGTTCTTTCCGTTCTGCATAACATCAAGATTTTCCCTGTAGTGGATCTGCCTGATTTTTCAAGGAACAAGCAGCTGTCATACAGGATTAGAGTAAGCGGAGAAGGCAGTATTTTGGAGAATGAAGTATTCAACAGGATTGACAGCACCGCAGTTCTTAACGAGTTCTATAATATCTGCAGAAAAATGTACAAAAATAAAGATGTAACTGTCTTTGACAGCCTGATGAAAGCAGAAATAATTGCGGATGCAGGTATGGAATTGAGATCTTACGAGAATGGGATTTATTCATCTGTCAGAACAGATAAAAAACCAATGATGAGTTTATTTTATAATCCTTTAGTGTTCAGCGCTGTAAAATACAAAAAAACTAGCCGTTACCCCATAAGAACCGCGCCCGAATTCAAGATCAGGTATCCAAATACAATTCTTTTTTTTGAAGCGGAAAAAGACAGCCGGATCACGATCAGGATAGAAAATGATTATGTTATAGCGGGGCCTGAAAAATTATGATAATTACAGATATTATTATAATACTGTTGCTGTTTATATCCGGATATCTCTCAGTTACCTTTCTTAAGCCCGGAAAAGAAGATAATTTTATTAATATTTTAACGGCATTACCGTTCGGAGCAGGCTCATGGTCTTTAATATGGATATTCATTTCGTTCGGACTTGATGCTTTAAGTATTAGCGATAACAGGCTAACGACCATTGTCTCGATAACGGCATATTCCCTGATATCGCTGTATTCTGCTGTTAAAAATTTTCAGGCTGTTTGGCAAAAAAGGTATTTTATGATATTTTCGGTGGTCTTGACAGCAGCTTTAGTATTTGTTATAAACCTGTTCGATTCATCGATAATATTCGGGGATTCTTATTCTTTTATTACATGGACACACAGAGTTAAGGATCTCGCAGGAAAAGGCTTTCCGCTTTTCGGTCTGTCAATGTCAAATCTTTCAGCTTTGATCAGGCCGGATTATCATGTTTTTGCATTTTACCCTCTGATCAACATTAATCTTGTAATGCTCATCATGTTCATGACCGTCAAAGAAAACGGTGAAAATAAATATCTCCGCATTGCTTTTCCTGCGCTGCTTATTCTTCTCTTTTCAACAAATTTCAGTTTTGTTATGCACACATTTTATGTGAATCATCATGCTCTCACCGCGGTTTATTTACTTGTTTTTTCCGAATATATTATGAATAGTAAAACTGTAAGCGGTTATAGAGAATCGATTTTTGTGCTGTTAACGGCTTCGTTCCTTACATTTATCAGAATGGAAGGTATGATAATTTCTATATCAGTTTTATTTTTTATATTTTACAGAAGCGGGATAAAAAATAGCATCAGAAAGACAGCAATGGGTATTTATGCATTATTTTCATTGGTTTTTACAGGCATGCTAATGTCGTCATTGTGGCATAATGCAAGATTTTCATCGGCAAGATATATTTTTGCATGGATAACGTTTGCTATGTTTTTCTTCATTACAGAAATAATGATTAGAAAACGAGCCGGACTCATAAAATTTGTAAGACCGTTGTTTTATACGGGTGTTATTTTAGTTTTTCTGATACTGTTTATTACAAATTACGGACATATGTCTCAGAGCAGTTCCAATTATCTGTCAAATGTCATGAACACTGAATACTGGGGAATTTCAAATATCGTTCTGCTGCTGATATCGTCTG
>JAQVNT010000098.1 GCA_028702975.1 Candidatus Delongbacteria bacterium | reverse complement strand
CTTGCCAATGTAAGAAGAATTATCTACAGACATGGCGGTTCAGTAAGGGCTGAATCCCGCGGAGAGGGAAAAGGCGCGGGTTTTTATTTCATTATGCCTAAAGCGGAGAGGGATTAATGGATCTTATTCACAAAGAAATATTAGAGAACCTGCCTTCAGGTGTCTGGGTTGCAGACAAAGATGACAGAGTAGTATATATAAACAAAGCTATGGCAGGAATAGTTGGAATTTCGCCGGAAAAATTTGTGGGGTTATGTGTTTTTAAAGACATGGACAGAAAAGGCAATCAGGAATTCCTGAACTGTTACAGGAAGGTAAAAGAAAACCTCTTTCCCGGAGAATACGAGGTCAGGCTTAAAGATTCAAAAGGGAAAGGTTTTGTTCACAGGGGCTGGCTCACTCCGCTGTTAAAGAACGGTATTTATGGCGGAATGATCGTTACAGCTGAAGATATCACAGAGAAGGATATTTATCTTAAAGCTGTGAAAGAATCTGAGGATAAGTTCAGGAGAACAATCGAATTTGCGGCCGACGGGATACTCCTCGGATCGAATGAAGGATATATAACTGAGGCTAATCAGGCTTCTTGTGAGCTTTTCGGCATGAATAAAGAAGAAATGCTGCAGCTTCATATCAGTAAAATGCCGTTCACTAAAGACAGCCTTGAAAGATCCCCGATGAGATTCGATCTTTTAAAACAGGGAAAGACCGTGATCAGCGAAAGGGTGATAAAAAGGAAGGACAGATCGGAGATCATGATAGAAATGAAAACAAAGATGATGGATGACGGCAGCTATCAGTCAATATACAGGGATATTACAGAGAAAAAAAAGAACGAGGAAAAGCTTAAAAAATTCAATCAGATCCTTGAGCAGAAGATCAAAGAAAGGACAGCTGAGCTTGAATCATTCAGTTATTCGGTCTCACATGACCTCAGAGCGCCTTTGAGACATATTTACGGGTTCGCGGATATTCTTAATAAAAATGTTCAGGCCGGTAAAACAGACAATATGGAACAGACTCTTTTGAAGATATCCTCTTCTGCCGGTAAAATGGAAAGACTTATAGATGACTTATTAAAGCTGTCAAGGACATCCAGGCAGGAGCTTAATTATTCATCCGTTGATTTCAAAATTTTAATTAACGAGATCATTTCTTGTGATAATCATAGGGGGATAAAATGGTCGATTTCAGAATTACCGCGGATCAGAACTGACAAGAATCTGATCGGTATCGTATGGCAAAATCTTATAGATAACGCAATAAAATATTCCTCTAAGAACTCTGATCCTAAGATCGAGATCGGATCGCGAACGGCGAACAAGGCAACCGAATTTTTTATAAAAGACAATGGTATCGGTTTTGAGCAGGATCAGGCCGAAAAGATATTCAGTCCGTTTTCAAGGCTTCACCTTGAGAAGGATTTTCCCGGATCAGGTATAGGTCTGGCTATTGTATCAAGTATAATAAAAAGGCTGGGCGGAATTATCAGGGCTGAAGGCGATCCCGGTAACGGTGCCGCATTTTATTTTACACTTCCGTGCGAAATAAAGGAGGTTAGATGAGACACACGAAGTATGTGTTTATAATTGCATTCGTTTTTCTGGCCGGCGTCACCTCGGCTTCGGAACAAAAATGCGCCGTAAACCTACAGCTGCGCTGGTTCCATCAGTTCCAGTTCGCCGGATACTACGCCGCAAAAGAGCTGGGCTACTACGATGAGGCCGGCATGGATGTGAATATAATAGAAGGCGGACTGGACACGGATGTGATGAAGGAAGTTGTTTCAGGTAAAGCTGAATACGGAGTTCAGACGCCTTCCATTGTCGTGGACAGGTCCGAAGGGAATCCCGTAGTAGTTCTCGCCGCCATTTTCCAGCACTCTCCCGTCGCACTTATTGTTAATTCAAAAAGCGGAATTGAAAATCCTTCTCAACTTGCAGGCAGGAAAATTATGCTTGGCGAGAAAAATGTCGAGATAAGGGCTATGCTCATCAGCGAGGGTGTGCTCGACAAGATTAAAATATTGCCGTTCACAGGAAAATACGATGAGATCCTTGAAGGCAGTATAGACGGAGCTACCGGCTATGTAACAGATATTTCTTATGTAAAGGACCAGAATGAAGGTTCATTTTCATATCTGAGACCAATTACATACGGGATAGATTTTTACGGTGACTGTCTTTTTACAACTGAGAAAGAAATAAAAAAAGATCTCGAAAGAGTTACAGCATTTAGAGAAGCAAGCTTGAAAGGCTGGAAGTACGCAATGGCAAATCCCGATGAAATTATCGGTCTGATCCAAAGTAAGTATGATTCAACATTGAAGAAAGAAGACCTGCTTTACGAATACTCCCAGATGAAAAAGCTTATGTATCCTGATATTGTTGAGATAGGGCATATGAATCAGGGAAGGTGGATGCACATCGTAGGCACATTTCAAAATCTCGGTGTTATCAGGCCTGATTTTAAACTTGACGGTTTTTTGTATTCCGATCATTTGAATAATAAATGGAAATTCGAAAGGTCTGCATTATTGGCTATATCTTTAACGCTACTTTCTGGAATAATCTTCATTTTGATAAATTATGTAAAAGAGAAAAGAAAAGAGCAAAGGGAAGAGATCAGACACACCAAAGAGCTCAAGGCATCGGAAGCGAAGTTCAGAAATATAATTGAATTCGGAGCAGACGGAATACTTATGGGTTCCAGTGAAGGCTATATAATCGAGGCGAACGAAATGTCCTGCGAAATAATCGGTAAAAAGCGCGAGGATTTAGTCGGTAAATATGTCTCAGCTATTCCTTTTACGGAAGAAAGCCTGGAAAGAGCACCATTAAGATTCGACCTGCTGAGAGAAGGTAAAACAGTTGTAACGGAAAGAGATATAAAAAGACCCGACGGTTCGATCGTCAATATAGAGATGAAAACAAAAATGATGGCAGACGGGAATTTACAGTCGATATTCAGAGATATAACAGAGAAAAAAGAGAATGAGAAAAAGCTTAAAATTTTCAATAAGATCCTTGAGCAGAGGATAGAGGAAAGAACTAAACAGCTTCAGAACGCGAACAACGATCTGGAATCATTCAGTTATTCGGTTTCACACGACCTCAGAGCCCCTTTAAGACATATTTCCGGCTTCTCGGATATAACAAGGAAGAATCTGTCTTCCGGAAGCCTTGATAAAGCATCTGAATCGCTCCGAAAAGTTGAGGAAGCCACTGAGAAAATGGAAAAACTGATAGACGATCTTCTAAAATTATCAAGAACGGGAAGGATGGAATTAAACATTATTGAGCTTGATATGAACAGAATAATAAATGAACTCAGAAATGAATTTCAGCAGAGTCACGAGTATAAAAAAGTCGAATGGAAAATTCAACATTTACCTTCAGTTCCTGCCGACAGAGCTCTCATGACTGTGGTGTGGGAAAACCTGATAGATAACGCGCTAAAATACAGCAGTAAGAACGATGATCCTAAGATCGAGATCGGATGTGATGTCTCTGCCGACCGGTACGAATTCTATATAAAAGATAACGGCGTGGGTTTCGATCCTGAATACACAAATAAGTTATTCGGCGTATTTCAGAGGCTTCACCTAGATAAAGAGTTCCACGGTACAGGCATAGGCCTTGCGACCGTTAAAAGAATAATCGACCGCCACGGCGGATCAGTCAGGGCTGAAGCCGAGGTGGAAAGAGGCGCAACATTTTATTTTACGCTACCAAAATTACAGGGGGAAAAATGAAGTCAAAATTCATTCTGCTGGTAGAGGATGACCAGAACGATGTGGAGCTTACACTAAGAGCTCTCAAGCACGGATACGAAGGTAATATCACAGTAGTAAACGACGGAGCGGAAGGTCTTGATTTTCTTTTCCGTAAAGGAAAATATGCGGACAGAGGACCTGAGGATCCGGGTTTTATTATTCTGGACAAAAAGATGCCAAAAATGGATGGTATCGAACTCCTTACCGCTGTCAAAAAAGATGAGATATTAAAGAACATTCCGGTAATAATGTTCAGTTCGTCAAATTATGAGAAAGATATCACAGACTCCTATAAGGCAGGCGTTAATGCCTACGTTGTAAAACCTATAAATATCGACGAATATTATAAAGCCGTCAGAGAAATAGGCCATTTTTGGGGTGAGATGAACGAGGCTCCTTCAACGGAACACCGTCCTTAAAAGATAAGGGAGAATTATGAAAATCGATCTCAGAACCATAGCACTGATCCTGCTGATAATGCATGTCGTGCAGATTTTCGTATTTACACATCTTTATGTAACGAACAGAACATTGAGAGAAATTAAGTGGTGGCTTCTCTGGTCGGTGTTCGGTGTTTTTTCCTACCTTATGATAGTTGTAAGGAATATGCTCGGAGAACATCCTGCAGTCGTAATAATCCAGAATACTGCAATGGTATCGGCCGCTGTATTTATTTACATTGGAGTTATTAGATTTTACGGAAGTAAGGAGAACAGAAAAATACTGCTCGGTGCGCTGTCGTTGTATGTTGCACTGATGATAGTATTCGCTGCAGTATTTATCAATGTGAGAGTTCACACTACAATTACAAATGTTTATCTTTCTGTATTTGCGGTAATTACAGCTTTGGTTTTGATAAGGAACAAACCTGCGGCAAAAAGTTCGGCACTGCTTGTAATTTATTATGTTTTTCTGTTTCACGGACTTGTTTTCATGCTTAGAGCGTCCTTTGTTGCAACTGGTATAATGGACAGACAGAATTTCTTCAATCCCGATCCTCTTAATATACTGACTTTTATAGACGGAATAGTTACAAGCGTACTTTGGACATTCGGATTTGTTGTGCTCATCAATCAGAGGGTTAATGAAAAAATAAAAGAAACTCTGGATCAGTTCGAGCTGATATTCAACACAAGCCCCGACGCCGCTACGATCACCAATATGCGTAACGGCCTGATAATAAATGTTAATGATCATTTTGGAATTGTTACAGGTTATACAAAAAAAGAAGCGATGGGTACTACTGTAATTGATCTCTGGAAAGAACCTGAAAAACGGAAAGAGTTCATAAAAATCCTCACCGACAGCGGAGGGATCGAAAATTACGAAACAGAATTCATGCATAAGACCGGAAGGGTTATAAACGGGCTGGTTTCTGCAAAAATCCTAAAACTCGGAAGTGTCCCGCACATATTAGCAATAACGAGAGACATTACCAAACTTAAAGAAAACGAAAAGGAAAGAGAAAGACTTAAGATAGAACTTTCACAATCCCAGAAGCTTCAGTCAATAGGAACTTTAGCCGCAGGGATCGCACATGAGATCAATTCCCCTTTGCAGTTTACTAACGATAATATTGATTTTATTGCGAATTCGTATCAGGATATAATTAATCTGGTCAACACTTACAAAAACCTGATGATGAGCTGTCATACCGATCAGGATAAGGAAAACGCGAGAAATACGATTTTCGATCTGGAGAAAAAGATAAATCTGGACTTCTTAACCAGAGAAATGCCTGAAGCACTTTCCCAGACAAAAGACGGTATTGCAAGAATAAGAAAGATAGTAAATGCGATGAAACAGTATTCGAATTTAAATCTGCAAGAAAAGAAAGCTGCAGATATAAATAAAACTTTCGAAAACGCCGAGATCATAACGCGCAACGAATGGAAATATCATGCTGAAGTAATAAATGAATTCGATCCCGAACTTCCTTTCTGCGAATGTTTTGAGGCTGAACTTAATCAGGTATTCATGAACCTGATAGTCAATGCCGCACACGCCACGAAAGACGCTGTTGATCAGAAATTTATTGAGAAAGGAATAATAACGATAAAAACTTCGCACAACGAGGGTAAAATACTGATCTCAATTTCCGACAACGGAACTGGGATACCCGATAAGATCAAAGATAAGATCTACGATCCGTTTTTTACCACAAAAGAAGTTGGAAAAGGGACGGGGCAGGGGCTTGCGATAGCACATAAGGCTGTTGTTGACAGGCATGGCGGAAAAATTTGGTTCGAAACGGAGCAAAACAAAGGAACGACATTTTATATCGAAGTGCAGGTATGACAGGCGAAAACAGTTTTATATTCGGGAGAAAAAATGAAAGGCAGTATTGATCTTTGCAAGCTTATAGTTGAAAATTTACCTGGAGGAGTCTGGG
>JAQVNT010000097.1 GCA_028702975.1 Candidatus Delongbacteria bacterium | reverse complement strand
AGTTTATACAGGACCACTTCTTCAGAAAAAAGACGGGATACTAACAATCATAAAGTCTTTCTCGAACATCGCTAACGAGTTCCCTGATACCAATCTTGTGTGTACCGGAAGCCTTGACCATTCGGTGGACAGGGATAGAGTGAAAAATGAGATTGAATCGAGTAAAGCCAAAGACAGGATAATTCTAAAAGGGTTCATTTCAAGGTCGGAAATGATTGAGTTGTTGAATTCTGCTGCATGTCTTGTTCTCGCTAAACCTTCCAGCGATCAGGCTGATACTTGCTTTCCTACAAAGCTCGGTGAGTACTTGGCAACAGGAAACCCCATAGTTGTAACAAGTACAGGAGAGATCCCTCTATATCTGAAAGACGGGGAAAACGCATACATCGCAGAGCCAGATAGCGTGGGGTCATTCACTCAAAAACTGAGAAACCTTCTTTCCGATTCCGAAATGGCGCAAAAGATTGGGTTAAAAGGGAGGCAAGTTGCAGAAGAAAAGTTCAATTATAAAGAAATCGCAAAAAAGGTGACCAGACTTATTGAAGATATTAAGAAAAAAGGTCAAGATGAAAATCGTTCATATAATTGATTCTCTTTCAGCAGGCGGCAAAGAAAGAAGGCTGATAGAGCTGTTGAGATATTTAATATCGAATTATTCGGATGTTGTATCGGAACTGATAATTCTTTCTGAGTCAATAGATTACGACGAAATACATGACCTTGGTGTAAATATAAGCATCATAGACAGGAGGAATCTTTCCGAGATATCTGTTTTTTTTAGGATCCGTAAGGAATTTAAAAGAATAAAGCCTGATATAATTCACAGCTGGATAGATGTAGGCTCTTTGCATAGTTCTTTTGCAAAGCTTTGTCTGAATATTAAGTTCGTAAACGGAATAATTGCATCGTCTCCTCAGGACCTGAAGATGTTTTCTAAACAATGGCTGTATGCAAAGCTGTCTTTTCTTTTTTCTGATATTGTAATCGGAAATTCAGAAGCCGGAATAAAGGCATACAAAGCGCCTCAAGCCAAAAGTTTATGTGTTCACAACGGTTTTAATTTCGACAGGATCAGCGATCTTGAAAATGCCGGGAGTGTTAAGAAAAGACTGAATATCGAAACAGCTTATAACGTAGGAATGATAGCATCTTTTTCTGTGAACAAAGATTATACAACATTTATCAAAAGCGCAAATATTGTGCTTGAGAAGAACAGGAATGTAACCTTTCTGTGCATCGGCCATGGAGAAAAGGAAATATACAGAAATATGGTGCCCGAAAAAAACCGCGACAGAATTATATTCCTTGATAGGCAGAAAAAGGTAGAATCGATTATGAACATCTGCGACATCGGCGTGCTTTCAACATGGTCAGAGGGCATATCAAATTCAATCATGGAATTTATGGCTCTCGGCAAACCTGTGATCGCAACGGGGAAGGGAGGAACAAAAGAAATAATCAATGACGGAGTTACAGGATATATTCTGCCTCAGGGTGATCATGTTAAAATGGCTGAAAAGATCAATGAGCTGATAAATGATCCTGAACTAAAGGGCAAGATGGGGAAAGAATCGTACAATACGATAAAAGAAAAATTCGGTATTGAAAGGATGTGCAGTGAAATATACGCAGGTTACTATAAATTGCTGACAGAGAAAAAATGAATATCCTGATTTATTCAAATATGTATCCTTCAGATGAAATTCCATATGGAGGGGTTTTTGTTAAGAACCAGTATGAATATCTGAAAGTTAATTTCATTGAACACAGGTTTAGCATTAAAGCTATGAGAAGGACAAGAACAGGCTTTTTTGGAAGCATGTATAAGTACTTCATGTTCATATTTACTTCATTGCCTTATTTATTCAGTAAATACGATGTTGTGCATATCCATTATTTTTCATTCCATTTCTTTTTTGGGGTTTTATACAAATTGTGCCATATTAACACAACTATAATATTGACTTTGCACGGAAGCGATGTTAATATGTTTTCGGAGAATAAGATAATCAGGAAATTCGTGAATAGCTTATTCAGGCTGATGGAATTAAAAACTATTTGCGTGGGAAATAAACTGTCTGAGAATTATTTTTACAAATTTAATCTGCGTGCAGATCATATACTCGCAGCCGGAGTGGATGAAGAAGTGTTCTTTAAAAAAGAAAGTGTTGAAAAAATATATGATCTAATTTTTGTGGGCACTTTCTCAGAATTGAAAGGTGTTGACTTGCTTTGTGATGCGATCAAAAGCTCCCGTCAGGATCACAAATGGTGTTTTATTGGAACAGGCCCGTATTCCGAAAAACTCATGAAGATGTCTGAAGAATTCAATATTGATGTTTTTGCAGGTCTAAAGCAAAACGAAATAGCTGATAAATTAAATCAAAGTAAGTACTTTATTTTGCTGTCCAGATCTGAGGGCTTCCCTCTTGCTTCTCTTGAAGCTTTATATTGCGGTGTGCCTGTGATATGCTCAGATCTTGATCAATTTAAAGAGCAGGTGAAAGATAATTATAACGGTTTTATTATTAATTCAAGCGACATCAATAGGATTAACGAAAGTATTACTCAAGCTCTTTCGGTGGAAGAGAGAATATACAAAGAATTGAGTTACAATGCATCGGTTACTAATAAAGAATTCAGTTTGAAAAGAGTTTGTGAAGAGCTAATGATTACTTATAAAAACAAGAGGATATGATGAAAAGAAGGATCGCAATGATTGCTTATACAGTATTGAGTTTAGATTCAAGAGTGATAAGAGAAGCCAAAGCAGCAGTTGAAGGCGGATATACAGTTGATGTTTATACCTTGAACGAAACCGCCAGGGATAAAATAAATGGAGTGAACATCATTTATAGCAGGCAATGGCAGTATAAAGGCAAGAACAAGATCAAATTCGCTTTAAGCTATTTAAGGTTTTTTATGTTCTGTTTCTGTAACCTTACATTAAAATCTTTCTCAAAAAAAAGATACGACATTATACATGTTAACAATATGCCGAATTTTTTAATATTTTCAGCATTATTTGCAAAAATATCTGGATCAAAGATTATTATGGATGTTCACGATGTTATGCCGGAGCTTTTTGCTCAGAAATTCGGTAAAGACATCACCAGTAAATTTATAAAGCTGTTGTATCTTGAGGAGCGATACTCTCTCAGATTTGCGGACAGGGTAATATCCGTAAACAGCTTGTGTACTGAAAGGTTTATTCAAAACAAAGTTAACAAGAACCAATACACAGAAATAGTGAATGCGGCCGATGAAGATGTTTTTAAACCTGTACAAGATAAAGTATTTCAAAAAGACCTTCTGACTGTGATATATCCCGCCACATTAGCTATAAAAAGAAACGGGATAGATTTCCTTCTTGATGTTATGTATAAAATCAAGTCTTTAAAAGTGTATAATATCAAGCTTTCAATATTCGGAGGAGGAGAAGATGCAAAACTACTGGAAGTAATGATAAAAGAAAGAGAACTTGAAAATTTTGTATATTTTTCTGGTGGTTTTGTAAACTATGATGTTTTAAATAAGGAATTAGAAAAGAGCAGCGTAGGTATAATTCCTTTACCTAGAGGTTACTCGACTGACTTTCAAACACCGGTCAAAATGCATGAGTACTTTATAAAAAGATTAGCGGTAATTGCCGCTGATACAAAACTGATCAAAAAAGAATTTTCTGATATAGTCTTTTTATTCGAAGCCGGAAATGTAGACGACTGCGTGGAAAGGCTAATAACATTATATAATAATTTTGATCTATTAAATATGTATTCTCAAAAAGGATTTGACTATTATCTGAACCATACGTGGACAAAATATAAAAACGATTATATTAATTTACTGAATTCTTTGTGATTATGAGCGAAATAAATAAAGAATATTATAAAGCAGTAGCAGAAATTCACAAGAATGAACTTGGAGGATCTGATTTTCTTTCAAGCTGCAGTAAAAAAATTATTGGTTATTTTTACAGATGTTATGAAAAAGACGAAAAAAACATACTCTTTACAGTAGATGAAAAAGGTGAAATTGCCGGTTTTGTTTTTTTTACATTAGCAAAAGATGGTCTTTTTAGTAATTTTGTAAAAAGAAATATTTTACAGATACTTTTAAGTCCATCTGCCTTTTACTCTTTGTTTAAAACAATGATCATGAGGAAAAAGAGAACTTTAAAACACCAATATGATGTTGATATTGTGTATATTGCTGTAGGAACGAAATTTCGATCAAAGGGATATGCAAGAAAGCTATTGGGGATGGTAGAGGAATATTTGAAGGCACATTTGATCTGTACTTACTGCCTGCAGGTATTTAAGGATAATCACAGGGCTGTTGAGTTCTATGAGAAATACGGTTTTGAAACAATCGAGGAATATAGCGCAAGAGGAAGGATTAAACTGTTGATGAGGAAAAATATTCAGTATGAGTGAATTTGTTGTTATAGATCCGATAACTGATGAAAAATGGGGACAATTTATCAGTAAATGCCCTCAGGCGAATATGTTCCATTTGCCCGGTTGGATGAAAACTTTAAAAGATCAGTACGGATTTAGTGCTTTTGCCTGCTGTCTGTTCACTGACGGAGATATAAAAGCCGGAATTCCCTTTTGCGAAACAAAATCGATCACAGGTAAAAAGAAATGGATATCGCTACCTTTTTCAGACTTTGTCCCTCCTCTGTACTTCAAAGAAAATGATCTGGAAGAATTACTGAAAGAAATTATCAGTTATTATAAAAAGGAAGGAAATATCAATAAGATCGAGATCAGATATCAATTTCCTGTCCGATCGGAATTTATAAGTGTAGAATCGGATGTTTTGTATATAAGAGATCTGAGTATGCCCAATGAGGAAATCTTCAGTTCGTTCGGGAAAAACCCTGTTCAGAGACCCATAAAAAAGGCAATAAAATCCGGATTGACCTACGAAATAAACAATTCATCAGAATCCATAGAAGAATTTTACAGGATACATTTGATAACCAGACAAAAGCTTGGTGTGCCTATCCAGCCAAAAAAATTCTTTATACATTTTCTGGAAAATATTATCATGAAGGAGAACGGGTTTATAGTTCTTGTAAAACATCCTTCAGGCAAGGTTATAAGCGCGGGGATACTTGCAGGATTCAATGGAAATGTTTCAATAAAATACAGCGCTTCAGACAGGGATTATCTGGAATTCAGGCCGAATAATCTGATGTTCTGGGCAAGTATCGAAGCTTCGAATGACAAAGGCTACAAAACTTACGATTTCGGAAAGACAGCAATTAAGCAGGAATCGTTATGTCAGTTCAAATCATACTGGGGTACAAGAAGAGAGAAACTGGGATATAATTTCTATCCTGAGGCTGAGGAGCAGAAGGAAGACAGTTTTATTCTGAATAAAATAATCGGGCCTATGATAAAATTCGGGCCGAAGTTCGTATGCAGAGCGATAGGCGAACTTCTATACAAATATTCCGTATAAAAATTTTATGAAATTTGATCTGTTCAACATATCTGACGACAGGGTCGAAAAATATCTTTCAGAGAACGGATTCGAGAACAGATTTTCTTTACTGAAAAAAACATATTATAAAGCAGCAAGACCTATAATGCCTCTTTCGTTCCGCCATTATCTTCAGGACAGAGCTTCAAGGCGGGTAAAGCTGAAAGACAACTTCATCTGGGATGAGCTTGTCAATATCGTAAAAGAAAATAAAATCGACTGGAACATTTATCCCGACAACGCAAAAGCCGCAGTTGTTCTCACTCACGATGTGGACACGCAAGAGGGATTCGACAATATTCCCGAAATTCTTATGCTCGAGCAGGAACTTGGCTTCAAATCGAGCTGGAATATAGTTCCTTACAAGTATAATATAGATCAGGGAATAATCGATCTGATTAAAAATTCCGGACACGAGATAGGAATACACGGTTATAACCACGACGGGAAACTTTTCTACTCGGAAAAAATATTTGACGAGAGAGTTCCTTATATCAACGAAGCAATAGAAAAATACGGCGCAAAAGGGTTTCGGGCTCCGATGGTCCACAGAAATTTGAAATGGCTTCAGAAACTTGACATCGAATATGACGCATCCTGCTTCGATTACGATCCGTACCAGCCTTTCCCGGGAGGCACAGGATCGATCTGGCCTTTCAAAGCCGGAAAATTTATAGAACTTCCCTACAC
>JAQVNT010000096.1 GCA_028702975.1 Candidatus Delongbacteria bacterium | reverse complement strand
CCCAATGAGATGCGGACGATGATGACTGATGTGATCCTGCCTTATCTTAAGCAGCATTTCTCAGGCGATCTGTATTACAGAGATATAAATACTACCGACATCCCCGAAAGCTCGCTTTATTCAATGCTCTCGGCGGAAAAGGATTATCCTTTCGGATGCCGCATAGCCTATCTGCCGCAGGGCTACGGTATCGTCGTCAGAATAAAAACACCCGGCGGCGGATCAGTCAGGAAACTTGTTGACGATGCGGCGGAAAGGATCGCGGGTCTGGCAAAAGACCGTATTTTTGCGCACAGTATCGTCAGCCCGGCGCATGAGCTCGTCAGGCTGCTAAAAGAGAAGAAAATGAAGCTTTCATCAGCGGAAAGCTGCACGGGCGGTCTTTTTGCCTCTTCGGTCACGGATGTGCCCGGGTCAAGCGCCGTTTTTTCTGAAGGATATATTACATACTCGAACGACAGCAAATTCAGGATACTTTCGGTCAATCCGCAGACCCTGGCCATAAACGGCGCCGTTTCAGAAGAGACCATATCGGAGATGCTTGACGGAATGCTGGCGGTAACAGATTCGGATATTGTCTGCGCAGTATCGGGGATAGCCGGACCTGACGGCGGAACAGAATCTAAGCCTGTCGGAACAGTTTACGCCGGTTTTTGTTTAAGAACGGAACATGAAAAATTCATCCGGAAGTACAATTTTTCAGGCGACAGGGCTACAGTCAAAAGAAAAGCCGCAGATAAACTCGCGGTGGAGATGGTCAAATTCCTCGGGAGATCATGAATTGGCACAAAGAGATAAAATATATTTTCTTTCCGACCTTCATTTGAAGCTGGATAAAAAACCTGAGACCGAAAATTCAAAGAAAAAGCTTTTGTCTTTTCTCGATTATATTGAGAACGATGCTAAAGAGATAGTGCTTGCCGGTGATTTTTTTGATTTCTGGTACGAGTGGCTTTATGTCATTCCCGCTTTCCATTTCGATGTCCTCTTCAGGCTGAGATCTTTGACCGACAAGGGTATTAAAATAACTTATATAGCGGGAAATCACGATTTTATGCTCGGCAGATTCCTGACTGAAAGTGTCGGCCTTAATTGCGTTGGTGAAAATTACATTTTCGAAGAGGATGGGAAAAAATTCTTTGTTTCCCACGGAGACGGACTGGCCGCTTCAGACGGAGGGTACAGGATCCTAAAGGCAGTTCTCAGATCAAAGATAAGCAATTTCCTTTTCAGAACGCTTATACATCCCGACCTCGGCATATTTCTGGCTAATATTACTTCTAAAAGCAGCAGAAGATACAGGCATGTTGACAGATCGAAATGGAAGAACGAATATTTCGATTTCGCAGCGGGTAAGATCAGAGAGGGATTCGATTTTGTCGTGCTCGGACACCTTCACCTTCCCGAGATCAGAGGATCAGGTAACGGTGTTTATTTAAACTCAGGCGACTGGATAAATTATTTTTCCTACGGATCATACAGCAACGGTAAATTAACTCTTGAGAAATACGATGAAAAAAAAGAATAACAATTACTTGAAAATAACACTTCTGGCTCTGGGCTGGGGCATCGGGATCTCTATAGCCGGCGTACTGATACTGTATCTTTATCTTTCGTCTCTGATCGACGAACTGCCGCAGTTCGAAAGGCTGGAAAAATACGAGCCGAATCTCATTACGAAAGTTTATTCATCGGACGGAGTGCTGATAAAAGAATTTTTCTCCGAGAACAGAAGCCCCGTCGATCTGGATTCTATTCCTTCGCATGTAATTCAGGCTCTTGTAGCGACAGAGGACAGAGAATTTTTCAACCACTGGGGGTTCAATTCAAAAAGAACAGCTTCAGCGGCAATGATGGCGATACCGAGAAAACTTACGGGCAAGAATGTTCACGGAGCCTCAACTATCACTCAGCAGCTTGCAAGGAACCTTTATAACGAGATCGGCTTCGAGAAAAATCTGGAAAGGAAAATAAAAGAGCTCCTCACTTCGATACAGCTCGAAAGAATGTATTCAAAGAAAGAAGTTCTGGAAATGTATCTCATGCAGTGCCTTTTCGGTGAAGGGACATACGGAATTCAGTCAAGCGCGAAGATGATGTTCAGGAAAAACGCCTCCGAGCTTAAAGTAGAAGAATCCGCGCTCCTAATCGCCCAATTGAAAGCACCAGCCCATTACAATCCGTTCAAGCATCCCGAAAGAGCTTTGGAGAGAAGAAATCTGGTTCTTTATAACATGACTGTTATGGATTTTATCTCACGGGATGATTACGACTCGCTTAAGATGCTCCCTCTCGATGTCAGGGAAAAGAAAGAGACTTTTGAAGGGATCGCCCCTTATTTTACCGAACATGTCAGACAGCAGCTGAGGGACAGCAAAAAGAAATGGGGGCTCGATTATCTCAAGGACGGCTTGACGGTTCAGACTACGCTTGACACCCGGGTCCAGGCAGTTGCGGATTCGATGGTGAGAAGGTATGTTCCGATACTGAATAAAGATGTAAAGAGCAGGTTCGTCAAAGATAAATGGAAGGGATTAAGAAAATATGTAAGGGCTAATTATGATTCCACAAGATGGGATGCAAAGATGAAAGACAGCCTGATGATCGATTCCCTGACGCACGAAAAACTTGAGCCGCAAATTGCTCTTATAGCCATTGACCCTTCGAACGGGAGTATTCTTGCCATGGTGGGCGGAACTGATTTCGAAGTCCATAAATTCAACAACGCTCTTCAGGCATGGAGACAGCCCGGTTCGATCTTCAAACCTGTCGTGTACCTTACCGCCCTGGACAACGGATATTCTCCCGCAACGACACTTATAAATCAGCCTGTAGTCGTTGTGATGCCTGACGGATCAAGATGGCAGCCCGGAAATTACGATGTCGAGAATCTGGGCGGATATATCTCGCTAAGAGAAGCTCTGAGGCACTCTCTTAACCTGATCTCGGTCAGGCTGATAATGGAGCTGATCTCACCAAAAGAGGTCATAAACTATGCGCAGAAACTTGGCATCGATACGAGACATGTAATTCCTGTCAACTCAATAGCTCTGGGTTCCGGCGCAATGAGGCCTATAGATATCGTTACTGCATATTCGACGATCGCCAACAGAGGAACTCACATAAAACCTCTCGACATACTTCAAGTAACTGATAAGAACGATAACACGGTCGAACAGAATTTTCCCGAAAGATCCGTCGCGATATCTGAAGAAACGGCCTATCTTATCACGAACATGATGGAGGATGTTGTGGACAACGGAACTGCGAAAAGGATCAGGTGGCACAACGACTTCAGATACCCGATAGCGGGTAAGACCGGTACGACAAACGATTTTACTGATGCGTGGTTCTGCGGTTTCACGCCTAAGATAGCCGCCGTAGTATGGGTGGGGCTGAAAGACCCGACTTACAAGCTCGGCCCGAACGCGACCGGATCAAATACTGCGCTTCCGCTGTGGGGGGATTTTATTACGATGGTCTATAAAAAACTGAATTGGGGAAGCGAGGATTTTGTCGTTCCTGAAGGGATAGTCGAATTAGAAACATGTAAAGACAGCATGAAACCCGCCGGTCCATACTGCCCTAAAACATATATGGAAAAGTACAATAAGAATTATATCCCGACCGAAAAATGCGACATTCACACAGCAAGGAACATCAACAATAACAGCCGCGGCGGAAGGTATTAGTCGGACGATACATACTTGGGAACGCCTCTCTCCTTCTCGATCCTGCACAAAATTGAGCGCATTACTCTTAAATACAGTTCTTTACCGAGCACTTTATCTTCTATACCGCAATCAAGATTCGGATTGTCATTGATCTCGATCAGGCAGGGTTTTCCGTCAATGTCCTTAATATCTACTCCGTAAAGACCGTCTCCTATAAGCGAGCAGGCCTTCAAAGCTGTATTAATTATATATCCCGGAACTTTATCTACCGGAACCGTTTCAGAATCACCAGCGTGCAGAGCCTCATTACCTTCTTTTGACCAGTTATATATCTGCCAGTGATCCTTAGCCATATAGTATTTACTTGCGAAAAGAGGCGCTCCGTCAAGAACCCCTATTCTCCAGTCGTAATCTGATCTTACGAATTCCTGAGCCACTATCAGCTCCGATGTTTTATACATCAGTTCAAGCTTTTCCTTCATCTCATCAATGTCCGCTACTTTATACATACCCTTAGAAAAACTTCCGTCCGGCTGCTTCAATATTACAGGGAAAGGTATGTCGAATTTAACTTCAGAAAGGCTAACTCCCTTAGTCATCATCCTGGTTTTCGGTACCGGAATCCTGGCTCTTTCCATCCTCTCATACAAGAACATTTTATTCGAACATCTCATTATAGACCACGGATCGTCAATGACTACGAGACCCTCCGAATATGCCCTGCGCGAAAAGAGATAAGTATGGTCATTTACACTGGTTGTTTCCCTAATGAACAGCGCATCGAACTCCGGAAGCCTGTCGTAATCCTCTTTCGTTATGAACTCAGTATTAAATCCGATCTCTTCAGCAGCTTTCCTGAACTCTTCCATAGCCTGTTTGTTTGAAGGCGGGTATTTTTCTTTGCGGTCCGTCAGTATTGCGAGATCATAAAGATAGTTCTTCATTCTGTGTTTATTATACCTTTTGTGGCTAAAATACTCCTTCGCATACTTCTCAATATCCGTCCGGTCGAGAGAGTTTAACGAACCTGTTGACATCGGCGCTATCCTTCTGATGCTCCAGTCCTTTGATCTTGCAAAAGTAACTTTGAGTATAGGTGATTCGAACAACTGATATATTTCCCTGGCAAGCTTATCAAAGCCTTTTTCAGTGGCATGACCGAAACAGATGATAAGGCTGAAATAGTTACCTTCGACATTTTTTAATGATCTCTGAATAACCTCATCTATGTCATCAGTGAAATTTCTTATTATCGAGAGGTTTGTAAAGTCTCTTATTGTGGTGACATTAGGCATCGCCCTGTGATCTCTTGCGGAAGCCAGAAGTGACACATAGTAGCCGAGACTCTGATATCTGTAGGAATTGCACATGTTGAATACACGGGCGTTTGGAATATTGTGGAATCTGGGGCCTGTAATGTAATCTTTAGCCGATATCACTTCTGCACTGTCAATATCGAGCGACCATTTTGATGCATTGTCCACTACTATAAAATTCCTCATGGCTAAAATTGAACTCTCATTATTTGCATGAATATTTTCCAGACAGACCGACATTCTTACAGCATCTTCACTTTTGCCGTAATAGTCCGGTAATTTCTCCTTTACCGTGAATCCGTGATCGATGTACCATTTTACAAGAGAAACATTATCAGCATCCGCTTCAAGTGATATCGACAGAAATCCTCTCAGCGCTGCATGTTCCTTTATTTTCTCTATCAGCTTGTGACCTACTCCCTTTCCTCTGTATTCAGGCATTACTGCTATTGAATATATTCTGAGTGTTTTCCTGTGCGGGAATAGGATCGCGTCTGCTACCTGAACTGTATTGTGCCTGACTTTTGTCTCAGCCAGCCAAACTTCCTGAAATGTACTTATGACTGACAGCCGTAAAGATTTGGAATTGCTCTGCCTGTGTGGAGGGAAGGACAGTTTTTCCACGGTCTTAAGAAATTCAAGATCTCTTAATTGTGCTGTCCTGAAAGTTATTTTCATTTAATAATTCCATTTTTTGAATGTATAATACGCTTTCCCGTCGGATATTCAAGTTATATTTTAAATAAAAAAACCGCCTGATATTCAGGCGGCTTTGACCTTTGTGGAGATGAGGGGAGTCGAACCCCTGTCCGAAAAAGCGTCCGAAAGGACCTCTACATGCTTATTCTGCCTTTAGATTTAACCGCCCCGGCTCCCGACAGACTTGGCACCAGTGCGGCGATCCTGATTTATCGCGCTTTAATCCCTCAGGCGAGGATCAGAGCAAACCAGTTCAGGATGGCGCCCATCCGCCAAAGGAACTGGAACTCCGGCGGTGAACGAGCTGCCGTTTATTAGGCAGCTAATGCGTAATTAGTATTAGCATTTATTGTTTTCACGAGACCTTTAACGATTTACCCGTGGTTATCGGCATGCAATCCAATCCAACGATCAATCCCGTCGAATCCATAAACACCCCCGTTGGACAATTGTAAATATAGTGTAAAAAAAATGAATATTCAATATTATTCGTCATATTAATC
>JAQVNT010000095.1 GCA_028702975.1 Candidatus Delongbacteria bacterium | reverse complement strand
CCTTTAAGCACAAAATTGCCGTAATCGTTGTCGAGCATCATCCTGTAAGCGTTAAAATCGATCCCTTCCTCACCTACTTTTAACGACAGGTTACCCAGATTTATACCGCCCGGTATTATTATATCGCCGTATTGTTTATTTAGAACGGAATTCTCTACGGTGATGTCTGCCCCGGTGGATGATTCTCTCATTATCAGTTTCACAATGTCGAGTTTAAGATCTTCATCCACGAACAGCTTTGACCTGATCCTGTCGAACCCTTTATGAGATCCCCTGGGAGTAAATTTCCCGTCCAGAATATAAAGTTCCAGCTCTTTAAGCTTTGGTTTTTTATACCATCCTTCGACAGTGAATTTTCCTTCGCATTCGGAATAGGAGTCTGAGATGAAAGTTGTTTTTTTATCAAGATATCCCAAAAGATCTCCGTGAAAGTCGCCCGTAACATATATTTCCGATCTTTCGTCATAAGGAATGAAACCCTCGGCATTCAGGTTCAGATAACTGCCTGCATCCACGATAAGTTTTTTTACCAGCACCCCCGTACTGTCGAATTCCGAAGTTACCAGTTCTATATTTTCGATCCTGTCACCGTTAACAGAACCGTCAGTGAAAGTTATTTCCGAGTTTTTGAGCCTGATATCAGAAAAGCTGCCTGTAAGTCCGGCTTTATATTTCAGTCTTCCGCTCAGCTTAAGATCGTTAAAGAAAGGATTAAAATAGTCTGCATTAATATCGCCGTAAGTATCAAGTTCGATATCCTTAAATCCGGTAATATTCCCGGAAACCGTTGAAATTCTGGACAGGCCTTCATATATGATTATTTTTTCTATTCTGATCTTCTGATTTTCAAAATGAACTTCTGCTTCGGCTGAAATTGCGATACTGTCGTTTTGAGAATCCTTGTACCTGAGAATATTTTCATTCACAAAAAGATCGGCATAGGGGCTTGAAGTGTTTCCTCTTATCTTAAGTACTATGTCTGTGTTCGTTGTAAGATCGTTAACACCGAAAAATTTGCCCAGATCATAATTGTATGCTTCAAAACTGCCGTTCAGATTTTTATCTTTTGTGCTCAATGACATTTTGCCGACCAGAGGTTTGGCATCGAAGAAAATATCGGACACGGATATCGTATCTTCAGAAACAGTGAAGCGGAAATTCGCGGGACGGCTGATCAGACTCTGTTCTCCGGGCACCCAGTTCACGAAAGATTGAAGTTTATCTTTTCCGAGGTCGAATTTTGCCTCAAGATCGCCGTAGAAAAGCGAAGCGGGATCAGTTGAGCCTGCCCTTACATAAAAAAAGTTTCTGTTACCCGTCATTTCATAAAAAAGTGAAGCAGGCTCTTCCGCAATTTCAGAGCCGGTGAGTGTACCTATTGCTCCAAGCAGGTCGTCGCCGGTCACAGAATAAGTTCCGTTGTCGATATCAAAATATCCCGAGACTTCTCTTTTTCCCGCCTCTAAAAGAACTGCAAAATCGGCTATCTTATCTTTTATATCAAGACTTGCCGTTAAAACAAGATCATCATCTTTCTTTTTGAAATCGTAAGCGCTCATTTGTGCGGTCAGAACGGGGAAGCTTTCGAATCTCCCTGTAAGCCGGCCCCGGCCTATCGTTGAAAGGTTTTTCAGATACTCGGGCGAACCGGTAATTTTTGAGAACAGCAGCCCGGTCGATTTAAAGGAAATATCATATTCGGGGCGTTTCGATCTTAATTCGTTTATTTCCCCGTCGATCTTGATAACGCTGTTAAAACACATAAGTCCGGAATTTTGAAGTATTACGCTGCCGGATTTGTAGTGACCGCCGAGTTCAATGTCCTTCAGGATCGTGTTTTTGTATTTTAAAGCCCCTGAATAAAGTTTGAAGTTCACTCTGGGGTCTGTCATTTCGTCGGTAAAATGAAGCTCGACCCTGTTATCGTCCCCTGCCTCAATGTCTTTGGTCAGATCAGCCAGACCTTCATTTTTAAGGATGTCTTTTATAACCTGTCCGGGAATGTCTTCAGTGTTGAAGAATATGTCTCCTGAAGGGTAAAGTATATTCATTATCCTTCCGCTGCCTTCAAATCCGATATTATTTATAAATCCGCTCGCAGAATTCAGAGATACCAGACCGTTGAAATAGGAAACATCCAGGCCGGTTTTTTTTAAGAACACTCTGTTGTTGAACGACATATCAAGATCGGAGAGCGAGAAGTTCCCCGTCAGGTAAAGCTTTTTTTCGGAGTATTTGTTTATTTCGAGTTTCATTTTCCCGGAATATATGCCGCTGCTGATCTTGTAAAGCCCGAAAGGAGATTGAAAAGATTCGAGCGCGTTAGAGCCGAGGTCCAGGTCCATTTCTGCCGAATAAAGATTGTTGTCGATACGGCCGGAAAGCACTATGTCGTTCCCTTCAGGATCAATGAACCTGCCTTTCAGTTCGAGATCGATACTCTTGCTTTCGTCGTATTCCGCCGTACCGCTCATCCCGTTAATAAGGTTCAGGCCGAAATCGGAAATGTAAGAGAGGTTTACATCGTCGATCCTTATTGATTTGACATAATCGTATTCTTTCAAAAATTCGAGTATCTTCTTAAAATCGTCATATTCGAATTTCCATTCCGTTCTGCTGTCGGGTTTGGTTTCGGGATTTATCGTTATGTAGCAGCCGTTCAGATTTACAGATTTTGCTTTAAAGAACTTCTCGCCGGGCTTAAAAAGGTTGCGCAGAGATTCCATGAAAGAAAAATCTATAGTGAGGAGTTTTATCACGACTTTGACATTTTCTTTTTCATAAACAACATCTTTAAGGTTAAGTCCTTTCAGACCGACTACGATTTCGCGTATATCAAAAACATCCGCCCGGATAGCGGGTCCGACTTTCGAAACGATATTGTCCTTGACCATAGGTGATATCAGAGCTTTCTGAATAAAATTAAATGATGCGTATCCAATTATCAGGAAAAGTAAAAAATAGTAAAATAATCTGTTCCGTACTTTCAAAAGACGGCTCCGAATTTTACAGATCCCCGTTCTTCAGTTTTTCAGCTTTGTCTTCAAGTATAAGCGCGTCGATCAGCTCGTTCAGATTTCCGTCCATGATGAAATCCAGTTTATATAAAGTGAGTCCTATTCTGTGATCAGTTATCCTTCCCTGAGGGAAATTGTATGTCCTTATTTTTGCGCTCCTGTCGCCGGAACCGACCTGGAGTTTTCTTGTTGCTGATTCAAGCTCTGCGGCCTTACGGTGCTCCAGCTCCTCCAGTCTTGAAGCAAGGATCTTCATTGCGGAGTGCCTGTTCTTGAGCTGAGATCTTTCGTTCTGGCATGTGACGACTGTCCCGGTAGGCAGGTGAGTGATCCTCACAGCCGAATCGGATGTGTTTACATGCTGGCCGCCTGCTCCTTGTGAACGGTAAGTGTCGATCTTGAGGTCCTTTTCGTTAATCTCCACATCGCCCACCTCCGTTTGTGGCAGGACGGCAACGGATGCCGCAGATGTGTGTACTCGTCCCTGAGTTTCGGTCGCCGGAACTCTCTGAACTCTGTGCACTCCGGATTCGAATTTCATCTTGCCGTAAACCTCATCGCCGCTGACCTCGATTATAGCTTCCTTCAAAACACCGGGATTGGTTTCATTGTAGTCAACAGTTATGAAACTCCATCCCATTCTTTCAGAATATTTCTGATACATCCTGTAAAGATCGTTGGCGAACAGACCGGCTTCGTCCCCGCCGGTTCCTGCCCTGATCTCAAGATAAATATCTTTTGTGTCGTAAGGGTCCTTAGGAACAATAAGAAGCTTGATCTCATCGGTAAGTTTTTCACTTATCGGAGTCATTTCTTCAAGCTCGGCTTCTGCCATTTCTTTCATTTCAAGATCGCCTGAACCGAGCATTTCTTCAGCCTGAGCTATATTGTCATCGATCTTGAGGAGCTCAATGTATTTTGTCACTATCGGCTCCAGCTTCGCTCTCTCTTTGCCCAGTTCCTTCATTTTCTGAAGGTCTTTGTGTATGTCAGGATCGGAAAGCTGTTCAGTCAGGCTGTCGTATTTATTTTTAATGCTTTTGAGCTTTTCTTTCATTTATCTTACTTTATATTCAGTTCTTTTGCGTATTCAATAAATTTTTTGTTGAGCTCGGATTCATCGATCCCTGAAAGTTCGAAATCTTTCATAACGATATTACCGTTTATTATCGATCCTGCCACTCTTGACTGAAGAATTCCGAAAATGAGGTTCGTATGGAGGTTTTCCTGGGTGATCTCGTGTTCCGGAAGGTAATCGACAAAGATCAGATCTGCCGCCGCGCCAAGTTTTATCTCTCCGATAGATTTTGAAACGAAATTATTCGCGAGTCTGAAGCTGGATTTTGAAAGAATTTCGGAGATCTCTGTATTTCCGGCGTTGAATCCTTTTAATTTTTGTCTCAGGATCCTGTGCGCGAAGGAGGCCTCTGACATTATCGAATGATAAATGCCGTCGGAACCGAATCCCATTGGAATATTATTTGCCACGATATCTTCGATAGGGGCAAAATCCAGGCCTTTGTAATATGCCGATGACGGCGTAAGTACTATACCTGATTTGGATTCTTTGATTATTTCAAGATCGGTCTCGTCAATATAGTTAGTCGAAGCAAGGATGGTTTTTGAGTTCAACAGCCCGATGTCATACATCCTGTCGATACAGTATTTCTTATCAAAATTCCTGACGGATATTTCATCTTCATTGTCTGTTTCTGACAGGTGGATCACTGTACCTGTGCCGTTCCTGTCGGCGAACTTGACCACATTTCTTAAAAGATGGTCGGAGGCTTCATTGGCGTTATACAGGCCGATCATACCCGTTACAAGCGGATTGTTCTTGTATTGCTCAACGAACTCGGAGTTCATTTTGAACATTCTGTCCGCCTCTTCCTCTCCGTTCCTGTTGCTTATCTCGTAGCCGATAACGCCCCTCATGGAAAGTTCCTCGAACGCTTCGGCGATATCGATAAGAGAATCGTCAATGCAGGAAGGACTTGAGTGGAGGTTAAATATCGTGGTAACGCCCGATTTGATAGAGTTTATAATACCTTTTACTGCTGAATAATAGATGCCGTCGGATGAAAGTTTCCCGGCAAGTTTCCACCAGTATTTATCCATGTAAGTCTTATAATCCGACCCGCTGCTCATTCCTGTGGGTATGTTGGGAAAAAATCCGCTGTAAAGATGGTTGTGGAAATCGACGAAGCCGGGCATTACGATCCTGCCTTTTGCGTCGATCTTGTTCTTCTCGTCGGAATATTTTGCGAGCATATCTTTTTCGGGACCGAAATCAAGGACAGTACCCCTGCCGATATAAACAGCTCCGTTCCTGATGTTTTTCGGTTTGGGTCCGAAAGTAAGTATATTTGAGTTTAAGATCAGTTGATTTTCCGTCATTATAATACCTCCTGTTTTAATAAGGAACTAAAAGTATAAAAAAATAATGGTTTTAGCAAGTGATTTTAAAGTACATCACAGTCGAATTTTCAGACATTAATTATAAGATGATTTTACTTGACAAGCGGTCCGATCTTTATTATATTTTCACGCTCATTGAAACAAAGCGAAAAACGGCAAAAAGGAGTAAAAATGCCTCATCACAAATCAGCGGTTAAAAGACTGTCGAAATCAAAAGCGGAGAACGCTTACAACAAGCACTACAAGTCTATGATGAAAACAGCCATTAAAAAAGTCAGATCATCCGCTTCTAAAGAAGAAGGACTGCAGAATTATCTTGCGGCTCAGTCCATTTTGGACAAACTTACAATAAAAGGCGTGATAAAGAAAAATAATGCTTCAAATAAAAAATCTAAATTATCGGAGTTTATCGGCAAACTGAATTCCGGTGAAGAGAAGAAGTAATTAAAAAAAGCAGCCGCGGGCTGCTTTTTTTGTATACTGTATGAGAACACTTGTGATCGGAGATATTCACGGATGCTATGACGAGCTTGCCTCGATGGTGGATAAGTTCGCTCCGGCAGGTTCAGACAGAATTTTTTGCGTGGGAGATATCATCAACCGCGGTCCCTTTTCAGATAAATGCATCAGGTTCGTAAAAGAAAATAATATCAAAACCGTAATGGGAAACCATGAACACTGGTATATAAAGAGCTGGCCGTTTGAGGATAATTCCGTCGAATCGTTCAATTTCAGAAGGCTCGAGATAGAAGAGCACCTGGAGTGGATGAAATCACTTCCTTATTACATAATTGACGAAG
>JAQVNT010000094.1 GCA_028702975.1 Candidatus Delongbacteria bacterium | reverse complement strand
AGATCCATTTTGTCCTCGATCCGGAGTTCGGGACGGAATTTATACTTGAAGAGCATATTTCGATACCTCTTGATAAGGTCGTAAAAGTGGAGATGTACGATATTAACTCTGCCGAAGCCGCAGGCAATCTCGCTATGGGATTTACAGGAGTTGTTGTAATATCCGGAGCTATATTGACAGCATTTTTCGGTACAGTCTATCTGGTACTGTCGATATATGCGCATTAAATTTCCCGCTTGAAGTTTCGTCTGAGATTATATATATTACGAAAAAGCTTATTCCGGAGGTTCGAATGATAAATATTGCTCTGTGCGGGGGATACGGGAAGATTGGACACGCAATTACGGATTTTGCGGCTCAGTCCGATAAATTCAACATTTCCTACATCATTGAAACGCCTGAGAAATACCTGCTCACCAACCTCGGAATGGGCATAAGACTGGCCGATGTCATTGACCACGCCGATATAGATGTGGTCGTTGATTTTACTTCACCGAAGTCCTGCCTCGAACATATGAAGATCAGCGTGGCGAACTCAAAACCTTTCGTCACCGGAACAACAGGTTTTTCAGAAGCCCAGACGGCTGAAATGAAAAAGATCTCAGAAAAAGGACAGGTTTTCTATTCGCCTAATTTTTCGCCGGGAGTTTTTATTTTGGGAAGGCTTCTGGGCACAATATCAGAACTCGCGAAGAACGATTACGACATTGAGATACTGGAGATGCACCACAGTCAGAAGGCCGACGCGCCGAGCGGTACAGCTTTAAAGCTTAAGGACATTCTGCTCGGATCGAACCCCGGATACAGCGTCATTTACGGAAGGAAAGGCGTATCCGAACCCAGAAGCCGCTCGGAAATAGCGATCCACACTCTCCGCGGAGGCGATGTGGTCGGCGATCACAAAGTGATCTTCGCCGGTAACGGCGAAAGACTCGAGCTGACGCACAAGGCTGTATCGCGAAAAACTTTCGCGTCGGGCGTCTTCAAGGCTGTTGAATTTGTCGTGAAGCAGCAGGGCAACAGACTTTACGGTATGGAGGATATATTTGTAAAATGAGACCTATACTGACCTCCATACTCGTTCTGATCTTCGCGTCCTGTACCGTAAAGATACCGGACATCAGGATCACGGGCGAAAAAACCGCACTGGAGAACCAGGTCATGGGCGACTACGCGAAGATCAGGGAAGACGCCTGGATGGTCGCCTCTGAAAGAGGCGCCGGAGACATTACCATAACCGCCGACAGGCGCGATGTGGTCGAGGCAGTGAGGGACAGGGAATTTGTAAAAGACGATGTGAACGAGCTTAAGATAAAGGGATATTTCGGCGAGAACCAGCAGGGACTTTTGGAGATCGTTGACCAAATCGCTCTGGACCGCGCCGAAACAGTTTTCAGGGAGAACGCGTTTTTAGTCATCGAGAGAGAGAACAGGGCAAGAAGCCTTATCATGCAGAGGATCATAGAGACCGATGTAAGATACAGTTCAGCACCCGAAGAAGTATATGCTTCATTTTTTAATATGAATCTGGCTGAGTCGCCTGATAAGACCTATTACCGCAATAAAAAAGGCGAATGGGTCAAAAAATAGATCACAATTTATTGTAATACTCGATTATTTTTCTGCCGCGCCTGAAAAAGTAGGTCGATTCGAAAAGTTTAAGCTGTGTATCGTCCATATTACCATAAAGGTAATTATTGATCTCCTCGTAAAGATCAATGAACCTGGTGAGAATTTTTTTCGGCACATTGACCATAAGAGCGAATTCCATGAACGGGATCATCGTATAAACATTAATCATCACATAACCGTCAATATGCAGTTTTCTCGAAAATTCGTACATCCTGTCTATAAGGCCCGTTTCTTTCGTCAGCATGAATTTAGTCACCATAAAAGAAAGATGATCGCCTGTACATTCTGTATTATAGAATCTGTTATCAACCTTTCCCATCACTTTCTGGACATCGGGCAGTTTTCTGTTCGACTTAAGATAGTGCAGAAGCATCATCGGAGTCTCAAGCTCAAGCGATCCTGAGAGTATCTCTTCCACCCTGTCAGGAGACCATCTGTAGCAGATATTATACTCGTAGAATTTTTCTGACAGCTCGTTCATCTTAATAAAAACCTCTTCGGATACGGTACCGTCCGATCTTAACTTCTTAACATCCTGAAGACACTCTTCTTTTGAGAAAACTTCCGGATAATATTTTGCCACCCTCTCATAATGCCTGAGAACATCCGCTCCTGGTATTGTCCTGAAATAAAGATAAGCTTTCCGGACAGTGGATTTTGCGTTCTTGAAATCGCCTTTTCTGTGCAGAAGTATGAACTCATTCGTGAGATATGTGATGTATGTGGAAAGCTCGTTATTCTCCTTGGCCTGCCTTCGTGTTTCCTGAATAAGCGTGATCACCTCGCCTACAGGATAATACAGATTGGCCTTTGCCGTGGCGATATCGCCTATATCATCGGTAGTGAGCTCTTTTCTCAGCTTCTGCTTCAGATCGATCTTCTTCTGGTCCCAGTAAAGTGATTTTTCATAATCGTACTTGTAGAAATAATAGTTGGATAGTATGGTGTACATTTCGAAAACGCTGTCGATATGCTTGCTTCTGTAAGCGACTTCAAGACCGTAATTGAGCCTTTCACTGTAGTCGCCTTTAATTAACCCCTTTTCTGAAAGTATCGCAATGGACCTTATAAGGAAAAAATAGTTGGAGTTGAACTTCTGATTTATCACATAATCGTTAATGTATCCTGCAAGCACATTTTCATATTCATCCTTCCATTCGACCACTCCGTAAATGAATTTCATAGCGCTTATAAGGTCGGGATATTCAAAAGAAACGTTCCTGTCGTTCTTTATCACCTCCTCGAGCATGGTTATCATACCTGCGCCCTGGTCGAAATATACTCCAGACACAAGAAGCTTCTTCACAAAATCTAAAAGCTCTGTGTACATGTCTTCGGGTTTCATACCCTCCTGCATTACCGGCAGTACTGTCTTAATGAATTCATAAGCGTTGTAATTGTATTTTTCGGGATCGAGCATTCTGAGTTTAAGCCTGATAAAACTGATCCTGTTATCTATGATCCTTCCCTTTTTTCTGAACAGCCTGTCTAGATGCGTCATGAGCTTGACAGCCTTATCCTTATCCTTCTTGTCCAGATAGTAGGCGTAATTTATCTCGAGCCTGAACCTGAGTTCATTGTCTTCGGCTATCTTCAGACTGTTCAGGAGCAGATAATAAAGGTTGTCGTTGGAGTCGAGTTTCAGGATCTTGTCAATATATTTTCCAACCATGTTGAGATGGCTTCTTCTTTTTTCAGTACTCATGAAAGTTCTTATGAGAAGGAAGGCGTACTGACTGAATTTATCGCTGATCGGGATCTCGAGTATTTTTCCGTACAGATCGATGAGGTCCTGCTTCGAGCACTGCTTGAAAACATAATCCTTTACTTCTTTTCGCACAGCCTTGTAGAGATTTTGATATCCGCTTATCAGTTCAAGCTCGAACAACCTCTTTAGCGTCTTTTTCAGATCGTAATCCGATACCGGTATCACTAACTTTATCTCTTCGATGGTCAGCTTGTTGAAAGTAACACACAGCAGCCTGAGTACATTCACATCCGTATCTTCAAGTGTCTCAACAATGCTTCTCACGGTCTTTCCTGAATCATCTTTGAGGATCAGGCTGAATTTACCGTTATCCCTGAACAAAAGAAGTCCTGAAACATAATTGAGAACTCCTTCCTGGAACAATTCGTCCATGCACTGCATCAGTTTTCTGTAATTTCCGCGTGTGTGATCATAAACTTTTTTAACAAAATCGGGAGGCAGACTTCCTATGCGCCCCAGAAATATATCCACCGCCTTTTCCGTCTCTTCATAGGAAAGGAGCGGAATATCTACCTTCTGAATGTCCGGATCGTATTCCATCAGCCTGTAACTCTGCCCCGCTGCCTCGTTCATTTTGTCTGTAGCCACAGATATGAGAAGAAATAGATCGCCCGAGTTCTTATTTATATTCATAAGCCTGTTCACGAATTTCACGGATTCGTGATCGTACCTGTCGAAGCTGTCCAGCAGCACTGTTAAAGGCTGATGACCGAAGGATGAGCATTTCAGAATAAAACCAATAATATCGTTGTAGATATACGAAAAATCCTGCTCTTTCTCTATTATGGAATCAATATCGGCAAGTATTCTTTCGTAATCATCTTTAATCCCGAAGTCATCAGAATAGAGATTATATGTTTTTCTGAGGAGAAGTTTTCCTATAAGAAAATCCTCGCTCGTGTTATCGTCGAAATACATTTTAACGGCTTTCTGCAGGTCCAGCCCGGCTTCGAACATCATCTGGTCAAGTATCTTGGTCTTGCCAGAACCCGATACCCCTGTCAGTATTACAGTTCTGCCTTCCTTCCTTTTAAGCGCATTTTCCCTCAGGGTGCTTATCTGCTCCAGCATCTCGCCTCTGAGCACGAATTTGGGATTGTTCAAAAACGATGTCATGTGGTGGACGGCCGGTATCTTGAAATCAGTTCCGAATATGTTGTTGAGCGATACGATCGCTTCTACCGCTGAAGATATTCTTGTGCCCGGATTTTTCTCTGTCAGCTGGGAAATGAACGATCTTACCCTTCTGTCCTTAAATTCCGACAAAAGCTCCATATTGCGGTCATATTCCTCGTTAAGTGCTTTTATCAGGCTTCCGCCACCCTTTCCTTTTATAACAGAAGTGTCTTCGGAGAAACCTTTATTTATGTGAATAAGTGTTATACCGAGCGAGTAGAGGTCGATCTTGGGGCTGATCTTTTCCGGATTTAAGAAGAACTCGGGCGCCATGTACGATATCGTTCCCCTGGCTTCGACATTTCCTTTATTGTGCCTTTTGACTTCGGAAAGTCCAAAATCGAGTATTTTCACGATCGGCCCGGTCGGCGAATTTATGATAAAGATGTTTTCCGGTTTTATATCGAAGTGAATGATGCTGTTTGAATGAAGATAGTTAAGACCGTCAAGTATCTGATAAACGACATCCGGAAATCTTGCGCTGTTCGGATTTGAAGCAACATAATGCCCCAAGTCCGTTCCTTGAAGGTAATCCATTGTATAATAATACCTGTCGAGATTCCTGTCATACCCAAAATCGTAAACGCCTATTATGTTCCTGTGATGAAGGGATTTTATTATTGTAAATTCTTCCTTGACCGAATCTATTATATCTCTGAACTTTTCTTTCTGATCTTCGGCGACAGTTATCATTTTTAACGCCAGATCGAACCCTGAACTTGTGGTCTTAACATGGTAAATATCACCCTGGGCTCCGCTTCCCAGTTTTTTTTGTATCTTGTAAACAGAATCGATTATTCTTCCTGCTGAAGCTTCTGAATTTTCGGACGATTCTTTTTCGAATTCTTTTCTTACAGATATGTCTTTTATGCGTGTCACGAAAAGGTCTTTTAAATCCTTGATATAATGATAGTACTCCAGTTCTATCGGGAACGCCTCGCCGTTCCTCCTCTGCGCAAAAAGTTTCCCGGGTGAATTTTTGGATGTGACAGTTTTTCCTGCAAGAGCATCTTCCATATCCTTCAGATAATTGTCTCTTTTATCCTCAGGCATTGACTTCAGGATGCTCGTTCCTATCATTTCACCTTCGCCGTAACCGAATATCCTGTGTGCTGACCTGTTGGCGAATAAAATGACCGTGTCCGATTCGGAAACGATATAAGCATCCTGAGAATTTTCAAACTTCAGTCTCTGATCTTCATCTGAGAATATGTTAGTCGCGTCTGTCATTCTTCTTTCTCGACCCTGTACAGTATGTAACTTGTAATAATAATAAATCTTTGAAGGAATTGCCATATAAAAAAAGCCCCGGAGAGCAGGGGCTTTTGTGAGGAGAGGTGTTACGGCTAAGTTCAGTTATTCAGTAAGACCGAGTTTCTGAAGGCGGGATTCTATCCCTTTCTGTTTCCTTCCGAATATCTCGGTAAGGTCTTCTACCGTTTTGCCTGCTTTGAACAGGAATTCGAGTTTTTCCTCGTCTTCTCTCGTCCATTTTTTTCCGGAATTGGGATAGACATCTTTCTCATCTTCCGGGCCCAGATTTGTTTCCTGAGAGTCGTTCGCACTCTCCAGACCGAGCGTCATTTCGCCGCTTTCAGTTTCAGTTGTTTCCGGAGCGGCTTCAGCCGGGGCTTCCTCTTTGTTGTCTTTGATCCTGCCGATGGCGGTGTTGAGCACTTTGGCAAGCTTGTACAGG
>JAQVNT010000093.1 GCA_028702975.1 Candidatus Delongbacteria bacterium | reverse complement strand
TCGCCGTCTTTAGCTTTATAGCTCATCGTTACGGCGTGTGATTTTATGGTGATCCCTCTTTCCTGTTCAAGGTCCATATCGTCCAGGGTCTGGTTCTTCATCTCTCTGTCCGTCAGAGTTCCGGTAAGCTGCAGAAGCCTGTCAGCCAGAGTTGATTTGCCGTGATCGATGTGGGCGATTATGCAGAAATTTCTAATATTATTTTTCATTTTTCCGTTCGCTGTTAGTTCCGCGCGAAATATAAGGTTTAACACGCAATAAGTCAACAAACAAAAAGGGCTGCTTAAAAAAGACAGCCCTGTAAGATATCTTTAAAAATGTTCAGGATTTAAGCGATTGTTTAACCGCGTTTTCAGTATTCTGCTTCTTTATTTGTTTCTCTTCATAGATTTTTGTTGTTACCGTACCGTCTTTGCTGATCGTTACAAGAGTTCTTTTTCCGCAGCTGCCGCATCCCAGATATTTTTTCTCCGGTGTTTTATGGAGTTCCCCGATCTCCTCACCGCAAAACGCACATTTGATCCTGATCTTGTCTTTCATGTCCGGCTCCTGTTTGAGTTTTAATGACAACAACATCCTTAAAATACTCTCCTGACAGTAATTTACAAATTATTTTTTGTAAACCTAATGGAAAATTAAGAATTTAATAATATTTTTCTTCTATTTTGTCAGAACGACCGAAAAAAAGACAGCGCCTGCTATTGCAGAAATTATCCCGACCGGAAGTTCGGCCGGATAAAGAACAGTTCTCGATATTGCGTCGCAGATAAGCAGGATGATGCTTCCTGTAAGAACTGAAGCGGGAAGAAGCCTCCTGTAATTTTTGCCGAAGAAAAATGATGCTATGTGAGGAGCTATGATGCCTATAAACCCTATCGGACCGGTTACTGAGACTACTGAACTGATCATAACGGATGAAATGATGAAAAGCTTTTTCCTTGTTCCGGCGATATCAACCCCTCTTGATACTGAAATTTCGTCACTTATGGAGAGCAGATTCAGATCGTTCCTGAAATAGTACAAAAGGATCAATCCGGCTATGAATACTGCGGATATGAATAACAGCGCATTAAAGCTTATAAGATCGATGCTTCCCATAGTCCATCTTGTGATCCTGACTACACTGGCCTGATCGGTAAGATACTGTACAAGCAGGATCAAACCGGAGAAGAAGAAATTGATAACTACGCCTGTGAGTATCATAGAATTAGGATTGAAAGACCTTCTGCCCGATGACGCAAAATAAACTATAGCCACGGACAAAAGAGCACCGAGAAAGGCCGCGAATGAGGTTAAGAAAGTCCCCAGGAAACTTGTTATTGAGAAGAAAGATATGAAAACAGTTACTCCGAAAGATGCGCCTCCCGCCGTTCCCAGTGTGAAAGGTGAAGCTATCGGGTTCCTGAAAAGAGACTGAAAAACGGCTCCGCAAATTGCGAATGTTCCTCCGGCTATTGCAGCTGTCAGCGCGCGCGGAAGCCTTATTCGAAAGATGATATCACGAATAATGGAAGAATCTGAATTGCCGCTCGGGCTGAAAAGATCAGGGCCGGCAATAATGTTGATAAACATAAAGGCCAGGAACAAGAGGATAAGTAATATGAATTTATTAGAAAACTTTCTCATAATTTTATCATAACCCTTTTTTTATCGACAGGGTTCTCCATGGAAACGAATCCTACGCCGAACAGGCTGCCCATATCTTCAGAAGTTACTTCATTGGCGTTTTTAGTGAAAACGATCCTTCCGTTCTTCAGAGCCATGATTCTGTCGGAATATTTCAGCGCATTATTCAGATTATGCGTGGCGTTGACTACGGTAATATTCCTGCTTTTCTTTACATTGTATATCAGCTCCGATATCTGGCTGTCATAGTAAGGATCCAGATGTGTTGCCGGTTCGTCAAACAGGATGATGTCGGTTTCCTGAGCCAGCGCAGATGCAACGGCCACCCTCTGTCTTTCGCCGGAACTCAGTTCGTTCAGCTTTCTTTCGGCAAATTCTGAAGTAAAAGTTATCTTCATGCTTTCCTCGACCTTGTTACGGTCTTCTTCTGTTAAACTGCTGAAAGCGGATAAATACGGATACCGGCTGAACATTATCAGCTCTTTAACCGTAAATTCGTTTGAAGGGAGCTGTGAAGTGTATGTGATCTTTGAAGCCAGTTCTTTTCCTGTATATCCCGAGATCTCTCTTCCCAGTATTTGAGCTGAACCGGAAGTTACAGGAACTATCTTGCATAACGATTTAAGTATGGTGCTCTTGCCTGCGCCGTTAGGGCCGATCAGGGATAAATATTCGCCTTTTACGATATTGAATGTAATGCCTTTGATTATCTCAAGACCGCCCAGGCTGATATTAAGGCCGGTGACTTTTATCATTTACATTTTTCTCACAATTATTATATCTGCGGCTGCGAGAATGAGGATCAAAAAAAGAAGGTGTTTCGAAAAAAGTTTCTTGTCGGGTGAGATAAGTTTCGTATTTTCATCGATTTCGTCACTTTGTATGACATCAGAAAATATTTCCGACAGAAGTTTGGAGTTGTCAGGGTATTTTTCTCTTTCGTTATTTACCGCAACGGTTCTTAATATGGTGCCTTCAGGGTCGATCATGTTGTAAAATCCTTCTTTCTGAAGCAAAAACTCAGATGAAAGTTCGTGTCTGCCCGGATAATACTGTTCTGAATTCTCCACCATCGCGAAAATTTTATCCAGCTTTAACTTTTGACCGACAGTATGAACGGCGCTTTCAGATATTTCATTTCCGGCAAGATAAGAAAGCGTGTTGAAAATTATTGGAACAGCAATTCCGTTCTCGATTATATTTGAACCGGTTTTTTCAAGACCTGAAGCCATTAACATTATTTTACCGGCGCCGACATCCTTTTCGATCAGTAAGGGATATCCTCCGGCTTTGATTATTACATTCCATCCGGCTGCTTTGAATTTGTATAATGTGTATATCTCAACGCTGCTTAACTCTTTAAAATTCCCGTCGAAAACGTTTTTGAATATGTAATGACCGGGAGAGGAAATTTCAATATTGAAATAGGAGTTGCCGGGATCCTCATATCCTTCTGCCTGAGGAAGGGTAAGCTGAGGTGCGAGATTTGAACTGTAATCGTTGAGATTGAAATTATTGCCGGCGGTCATGAACAGCGATCCTCCTGAAGAGACATACCTTTTTAGAGCTGACGACAGATAGGAACTCACAACAGGGAGCTCAGTTAGAAATACGGCATCGAAATCTTCAAATCTGTAAGAAGAGAGGTTTTTCGGGTCGGCAGTTTCTGTTTTTAAAGAGGACTTGTTTTCCGAATTTATCAAAGCTGAAATGCTTTTTATGGTCACGGAGGTCGTATCTCCCGCGATCAGAATATTTTTGCTCTCTGTTCTGGGTATGACAAGATAATAATTATTATTGGAGATATTCGAAGCGTCTTTTATCTGAGCATTGATAAGCAGAGACGGACCTGTGAATGAAGGTGCATTAATATTTATCGGTTTTGTACTTCTGTCTGTAAATTCAACAGGCGACGAATATATCTTTTGTCCGTCGGCGAAAACATCCAGAGCTGTGTTCAGTGAGGGAGATCTCAGGAAGAAAACAAGCTCATTTCCGTTTAAAACACCCGCAGAATCAATAGATATATCATCCTCATTTTCTGAACTGAAAAGAACGGCTCTGCTATAATAATCCTGTTCAGCGGCAATACTGTTGTCTAAATTAATTTCTCCGTCCGTAAAGACAAGAAGCAGTTTATTGACATCGTTGTGGCTGCTAAAAATTGAATCCGCGAGTAAAAGAAAGTCCCCGAACGGTCTTTCGCTGCCGTATCTCTCAGTTTCTGAAATGAATTTTACGGCATCCGATCTGCCGCCTTTGAATTTCCTTTCAGTGTCCGAAGTGAAAATATAGAAAATCCCGTTTTTCTCAGCGCCGGCGATCGACCTTAGGGCATTTTGAGAGGCGTTTGTCAATTTATCCGAACCGTTCATTTCATCCGACATTGACGGAGAAGTGTCAAGATAAATTACAGAGACGGTTCTTTTTGACGGATCAAAAGACGATATTTCTCCCTTGAAAGGGCCGGCAAAAAACAAGATCAGCGCTACGATCGAAAGAGTTCTTATCAGGAGGAGGAGAATATCTTTAAAACGGGTCCTGATCCTCACTTTTTCCGAGATATTCTTTAAAAGATAAACGGAACTGAAGATGAGTTTATCGGGTTTTTTCCTGAAGATCAGATAGATTATCAGAGGGAGGACCGCAGCGGGCAGAAATTTCAGGTATTGCGCGTTTTCAAAATTCATTTTTATCCGTCATTTTATCGAGTGTAGAATTTAATTCATTTAAATGAAAAAAACAACTGCCGCAATGCGATTATGACATTATTTTTATTATAATTTTTTTTCTTGTATTTACGGAAAGGTATAAATATATTTGAGTCTTCTTGTGAAAAGGATCGCGGATCCGAAAGAAAAAATTGAAAATCCGGGAGTTTTACCAATGAATAATGAAAGAAAAATACTTGAACTTAAGCAGAAAACGGAACTTGCGGAACTCGGAGGCGGTGAAAAGGCCATCGAGAAACAGCATGCAAGCGGAAGACTTACGGCCAGGGAGAGGATCGACATTCTTCTGGACTCCAACAGTTTCTACGAGATAGACAAACTCCGTACGCACACATGTACCGAGTTCGGGATGGAGAATAAGAAATTCTACGGGGACGGGATCGTAACCGGTTACGGTAACATTAACGGCAGACTGGTTTTCGTGTATTCATTCGATTTTACGGTCATAGGCGGAACTCTTTCCAAAACAGTCGGCGAGAAAGTTTCAAAGATAATGGAAATGGCTGCAAAGGTCGGCGCCCCTGTCATCGGTATCAACGACTCAGGCGGTGCAAGGATACAGGAAGGCGTGGATGCTCTTGCCGGCTACACTAATATCTTCATCAAGAACATACTATATTCAGGCGTGATACCGCAGATAAGCGCGATAGTCGGGCCGTGCGCCGGAGGAGCGGTTTATTCTCCTGCTCTGACCGACTTTATTTTCATGGTGAGAAAAACCGCTTACATGTTCCTCACCGGGCCAAAGGTAGTTGAAGAGGTGACGCACGAAAAAGTGACGGCCGAAGAACTGGGCGGAGCTGATGTTCACGGTAAAAAAAGCGGAGTGACACATTTTACATACGACGACGAGAAAAGTCTTTTTGAGGGAATAAGGACTCTTGTTGGATTTTTACCGCAGAACAACACGGAGGAATCTCCTGTTTCCGAGAGTAACGATGATCCGCTGAGATCGTGTCCTGAGCTCAACTCGATCGTTCCGGACAACCCGAATAAACCTTACGATATGAAAGATGTAATAACAAAAATCGTTGACAACGGAGTGTTTTTTGAGGCGCACAAAGACTGGGCTCAGAACATAATCGTAGGTTTTGCCAGACTGAACGGCAAAAGCATCGGTATTGTGGCTAACCAGCCTAAAGTAATGGCCGGAGTTCTGGACAGCAACTCGTCTGTAAAAGGAGCCAGGTTCGTAAGGTTCTGCGATGCTTTCAATATCCCCGTGATAACTTTTGAGGATGTGCCCGGATTCTTACCAGGAACCGCACAGGAGTTCGCCGGAATTATCGATCACGGAGCAAAACTGATGTACGCTTACGGCGAAGCTACAGTACCTAAGCTGACTGTTATAACGAGGAAGGCGTATGGCGGAGCTTACTGCGTGATGAATTCAAAGCAGCTTCGTGGAGATATTATATATGCGTGGCCATCAGCGGAGATCGCTGTTATGGGAGCCGAAGGCGCAAGTAAGATCGTTTTCGCCAAAGAGATAAGAGAGGCTTCGGATCCCGACGAAATGCTCAAACAGAAGATCGAGGAGTACAGAGACAGATTCGCTAATCCTTATGTGGCGGTCGAAAAAGGGTTTATTGACGATATAATAGTACCTGAAAATACAAGATACAGACTGATAAAAGCTCTCGAAATGCTAAAAAATAAAAGGGATGAGAATCCGCCTAAGAAACACGGAAACATTCCTCTGTAATTTAAGAATATGAAATTTAAGGAAAGAACGCACAGATGAAAAAAATCGTTCTTATAATAACAGCAGTAATTTTCGCTGTGTCTTTGAGTGCCTCAGAGATCACGGACAGGCGTAATGAAAGATTTACCGTTATCGCCGACAGTATTCTCGGAGAGTACACTGACGCCGAGTTCAAGACTGCTGTATTAAAAACGCTCCAGAGCAGCAATGCAACTAATACCGAGCTGTTCAT
>JAQVNT010000092.1 GCA_028702975.1 Candidatus Delongbacteria bacterium | reverse complement strand
GCTTATAATTCCTTCCTGGAAATGGCGCGCGATAGCTGTCGGATGCATTCTTCACCTGGGTACCGACGCTGTTGATTGTATTCTTGGGGGAACATGGTGATATTATTAAATTAATCTTTTGAAGTTGCTATTTTAAATAAACGGGTTTACTTTGTAAACGCAAAAATGCGGATCAGAGTAAAAACAGTAAAATATATGTTCAGTTAACAGGAGAAGTTAATGAAGATGAAGATGTTTGTTTTAGCACTAATAGCCCTGATAATCTTTTCAGGCTGCACGAAAAACGAACTGAACTACACGGTAACAGAAATCGACGGGATCAAAAACTTTCATAATAAGAACATTCCCTCTGACCCAAATTTCAAGTTATACTTAAAAAAAGTTCTGGAAATAAAAGGGAATAATAATTCGGACTCATTAGAGAATTTCTATGACCCCCAGTATCTCACAACAGATTCTGAAGAGAATATATATATACTTGATTCATATTCCTGTTCGGTTAAGAAATATAATTCTGCAGGAAAGTTTATTAATTCTTTCGGTAGGCAGGGTCAGGGACCCGGAGAGTTCATATTCCCGTTTTATTTAAACAATAATAACGATACCATTGAAGTTACGGATATTGGAAGGAGTGAAACATCAAAGTTTAATTTAGAAGGTGAATATATTCGGTCTTCTTTTAATACTAAGGGTTTTTTCTTAAGATATGCTGTAAGGTTAACGAAGGGGAGAATGATCGGATTTAAAAAGAGTCAGTTTCAGGAAGATCATAACTGGTTTGCTGATCATGAGTTAATCATAATTGACAAAGATTATAAAACAGTGAAAAACCTGCGTGATGCAAAGGTCAGAATAGATAATTCAGATTACAGGATTAATGAATTTTACAATTCATTCACAGTCTCGAAAGACAAAATATATGTCGCTAAAGACGGTACGAATAAATATGAGATCGATGTTTATGATTTTGACGGAAATAATATTTACTCTATACAGAAACAGTACAGGGAACTGAAGTTCACAAAGAAAGAACTGGAAAGCTTTCAGGAACAGGAAAACTTAATGAATAAAAGGTACAACATTGATCCTTACGTAGTAAAACCGAAAGCCAAACGAACAATAAATGCGATGTATGTTGATAAAAATGAAAATTTGTGGGTAATACCTTCAGTCGAAAGAAACGATGAAAATATAGATGACTATTATGTTGATATTTTTGATAATGGAGTTTTTGTTAACAGAGTCAAACTTGATAATTTCTTAAAAGCAAAGGATTATTTCTGTGATCAGAAAGTATTTTTTATAGGTGATAAAATATATTCGGTTGATAACAAAAATACAAAAATTGATGTTTATGAATATTAAAAAGGAGAAGTAAAAAATGAAAAGAGTATTAGTAATCCTGATGTTATTAACAGCAGCGTTGTTTTCAGAAACAGTTGTTAAAGAAGGCTACAGCGTTGTCACGGACACGCTTAAAGGATCGAAGATCACGATAGCGGTGCCGGAAAAGTTATCCGGCAATCTGCTTCTGCTGGCTCACGGTCTCAGATCGGGGAGCAATGAGCAACTCTCGTCAGATTTTTCAACTGATGGTGAATTTGCGCAAAAACTTCTTGGAGACGGCTGGATAATCGGTTCAACAAGCTATCGCAGGAATGGTATAATTTTGTCTGATGCTGTTGAAGATATCGAATTTTTGAAGAAGTATATTGAGGATAAGTACGGCAAAGCTGAAAATGTGTACTTAAAAGGCGGTTCGATGGGCGGAATGATAATTACGATGATGGCAGAGAAAAAGGACAATCAGTATAAAGGAGCTATGGCGATCGGGGCTGCTCTTACTATACAGGAAGAAGGAAAAGAGATCAAGCTGACTAACGCTCCTCAGATCCCGATACTTTACCTTACGAACCAGAGCGAACTCAAAAGACCTCAGGATTATATTGCAAATTATAAGAATGGCAAATACGAGCCTGTACTGTGGAAGGTCAGCCGTGACGGTCACTGCAATACCAACGACAGGGAAGAGCTGGAGGCTTTTGAAGCACTTGTTAAATATGCTCAAACCGGAAAGGTCGAGAAGAACAGAGAAATACTGGTCGAGATGTCAAAAGGTCCTTCAAACGCCGTTTTCAGAGACGGAAAAGCTTATGCTGAAGTTCTGTCGGCGGATAAAGCCTTCGGGAATGTATATGTCGATCTCAGGAAAGAGGATTTCGAAAAACTTGGAATTGAACTTGGACAGCACTACGAGATCGGTTCCGGGGATAAGTCATGGAGGATTAAATACGGTACAACCTACAGTGATGTGCCTTATAACTTCTGGATATCTTTTTTTGAGGCTGACGGGAAGTTCAAAGTAGCGAGAAACTATCGAAATGCTGCACGCCCTTTGGGATGTCAAGCGGGGGACACATTATATATTAAAGCTTCAGGCATGCCTGATGAGATACCCATGTCAGAAACAGAAAAGAAAATGATGGAAATGAATGACCTGTCGATCCAGGAGGTTCTTAAGAAAGATTATGCTAAAGCTGTTGAGATCATGCGCGAGATAGCAAAGATGGACACGACGAAGATATGGCCGCATACAAATATAGCTCATTTTCTTGCGCTGGACGGCAAGTTCGACGAAGCGGAAATAATATATAGAAAATATAAGGGTGCTAAGGTCTATAACGGTTCTTTCTATTTCGAAGATACCGTTCTTGATGATTTCGATGATCTGAAGCAGATGAATCTGTATGTTCCCGAATTCGACAAGATCAAAGAACTGTATCTTGAGGAGAAAACGGAATGAAGAAAAGTCTATGCGTAATTTTAGCACTAATAGCCCTGATAATCTTTTCAGGCTGCTCAAAAAAAGAACTGAATTACACGGTAACGGAAAACGACGGGATCAAAACCTTTCACAATAAAAATATTCCTGCAAATGCTGACCTGAAAATTATTCCTAAAGAATTATTTACTATAGCAAGGGAAGATAGCAGCAGTACTGACTCTACAAGAACAATCCACATGTTAACATGTAATTTAGTGGATAGTAAAAATAATAATTACTTATTGGATACTCAAACGAGTTCGATAAAGAAATTCGATAGTAACGGTAAATTTATTAAAGCTTTCGGAAGATCAGGTCACGGACCGGGCGAAACAGTTCAACCTACAAATATGGCTATGTTTAATGATACTATATATGTTTTGGATCATACAGAAAGCAAATTTGTCAGATTTGATTGTGAAGGTAATTTTATAGATAATATTCCATTTCAGGGAGGAATTCCCGAATTTTTAAGAGCAACTGGTAACAAAAGCTTTTTGGGGTTCAGACATTCAACAAGAAATGAGGAAGGAAATTTTATTATCTCGCTGAAATTAAATCTTATGGATAAAGTATTTAATGATCTTGCTAATTTTAATGTCTATGAGTACAAATACACAGAAGGTGAATATCCTTTTTTTGATATGTATTTTCCATACATATATTCTCAAATTGATGACATGATATATATTTCTGTTAATTCTGAGAATGAATACAAGATCAAAGTATATGATGAAAAAGGAAAACTGGATCATATCATACAAAAGAATTATATAAAAACCAAGTTCTCAGAAAATGAGCTTGATGATTTCAATTTATGGGCAACAAATGTTTTCGGATTGCCTGAAGTTAAGGGTGTCTATAAAAAAGCTATAAATGGTATGTATATAGATAAATATAACAGACTGCTGGTAAATCCTTCCATCCAAAGAAATGACAGCAATAAGTATGATTATGTAGTTGATGTTTTTGACAAAGGGGTTTTTCAAAACAGACTCACTTTCAACATAACAAAGGGATACGACTACCTCAATCCTGATGTAATGTTAGACTTTTGCTATGACAGGATTTATCTCCTAGATATGACAAACACGGAATTAAGAGTATTTGAATACTAACGGAGAAGTAAAAAATGAAGAAAACAACACTAGTTATAATAGCCATGATCAGCTTGATACTGATGATGAGCTGCTCGAAGGAACAAACCTGTACGATCACGGAAAAAGACGGAGTCAAGATATACAAAAACAAGAATTTACCTACGGTAGAAAAGCTTGATTTCAATCCCGTGAAGAAGTTTACTATGAATGCCGATACGAACAATGTGAATTATCTTGCAAGATTTGACACTGACGTAATAGGAGTTGACAGCGAGGAAAATATATTTATAGCTGATTACGGTTCTTCACCAAAAGTCAATAAATATGATAAGAACGGAAATTTCATCAGCACGTTCGTTCGAAATGGATCAGGTCCCGGCGAAATGAGCAGAATAATATATTTGTGTCTGAAAAATGATACCGTTTATGTCGCAGATGAATCTCAGACAGTATCGGTTTTCGATAATTCCGGTGAATTTCTTTACAGCTTCAGACCTGAGGGGTGGAGATTCCAGCTGAAGCCTGTCGGAACGAATAAGTTTATCTGCGCATTACTGAAAGGTAGGGTAGATCAGGGACGTGTATTGATCACACAGGAGCTTGCGCTTACAAATAATTCCTTCCAGACAATTAAGGTATTGAACACGATCGAATATTTTGAGGATGACCGGGACGTCCCTGCAACTTGGATGTACGCTTCGATCTCAAAAGATAAGATATATGTCGGCACCAGCGGAGATATGTATTATAAGATAAATGTGTTCGATCTGAACGGTGATCTTGTTGAGGAAGTACACAAAAATTACGCTTCTATTATATACTCCGACGAAGAATATGAAAAAATGACAAGATATCTTGATAAAACTGGTCAGGCTCATCTGAATAAGAAAAATGCCTATAAGAAACGCGCTGTTGTTGGAGTTTATAACGATAAGTATGGGAATCTAATAGTTCACCCGGCTGTAGATACTTCAAAAGGCAAAACAGACGGAATGGTGCTGGATTTCTTCAGTAAAGGGGATAATGAATATATGAATTCATATCTGCTTAAAACTGATGAACCGTATTATCAGTGCGATTTCAATACTTTTCTTATTTTCTACGGTGATATGATGTTTAAATTCGATTCGGACAAAAGCATAATCGATGTATATGATTATTAATCAGGAGAAGTAAAATGAAGAAAACTCTAAGCGTAATTGTCGTACTAGTAGCCTTGATAATCTTTTCAGGCTGCTCGAAGAAAGAACTTAATTACACGGTAACTGAAAACAACGGGATTAAAACCTTTCACAACAAGAACATTCCGTCAGATCCGAATTTCAAGATCAGCCCGAAGGAAGTTTTCAAGATCGACTTTAGCGAAAACAATCCAGACACGACCCTACGCTATATAAATGTCCGTAACTTATGTGTTGATAAGGCAAAAAATATCTATCTCGTTGATCTGCAGAAATGCAGGATTACAAAGCTGGATTCTCAGGGAAAGTATGTTACAGGATTTGGGAGAAAAGGAACGGGGCCCGGAGAAATGAACATGGCTTTAAATGTTGCGGTCATGGGTGACACGCTGTATGTGTTCGATTATGCAGAAAGAAAAACAAATGTTTTTGACCTTGAAGGTAATTTTATCAAAGCTGATTTTATAGCATCGAACGCTTTCTTTTATCACATTTCAAGAGTTAATGACGAGAAATTTACCGGAATATTAGCTTTAGACAGATATGGTGACCAAGGAGTTTATACTGTTTATCAAGTGCCTATATACACAAAAAATTCAATTCCCTACAAAGCTCTTTATTCAAGAGAAGAAATACTTCAGCCGCCTGATGACCGCTTCTGGCCCGCAAACTATCAGCCGCCTTACGCAGTAGGTCCAGATAAAATTTATGTTATGGAAAACAGCACAGACAAGTACAGTATTCTCGTTTTTGATTTTAACGGAGAACTTCTTTATAAGATCAGAAAGAACTATATGAGACTTAAGGTCACTGACTTAGACATTGAAGATACTTATCTTGGAAAAACCGAATTCAAAAATATTAACACCTATAAAAATGCGGCTAATGTTTTCGGACTTCATGCCACCAAAGACGGTTATCTTCTGGTTCAGGCTTCAATTGAGAGAACCCCGGAGAACAGATTTGATTATATAGTTGACGCCTTCAAAGACGGTGTGTATATCAACTCTTTTAAAATGGACATCGGAAAAGCATATGATATTGTTTATACCGGCCATAACAGATGGTTTATCGGCGATAGAATATACTATCATAATAGAGATGATAATAGTTTGACTGTCTATGAGTATTGAAAACATAAAGAAGGCTAAACAGTGATATTGAATTCGGAATATATTTTTATTACAGACATCGGTAGTACGACGACCAAGGGCCTGCTGATCAAATACGACACAAAGTACAGCCGTTACAGTTTTCTGGCTCAGTC
>JAQVNT010000091.1 GCA_028702975.1 Candidatus Delongbacteria bacterium | reverse complement strand
CGAGCTAATTAAAATTCCAGCGCGTCAGGTCTATGAGTTTCTATTCAGGAACGGTTTCGACAGGCTCCGCTGCGACGGAACTCGAAAGAAATATTTACAATTCATAATGCCGTATATTAAAAATACCGACGACTGGCACGAAGCTACGCTTGAGATGATCAAGTAGCAAACTATAGATCTACCTTAAAACAGCTACTATATAATAAAACTTCTTTTCAAAACCAATAGTCTGAGTCCAAGAAAGATTTGTAAAAATACCTTGTTTACTTACATTGATAAAATCATTCTCAGGATCGTCAGATGCGTAAACATAATACCGTTCAGCGCCGGGTACTTCATTCCATGTCAGTTTGATAAAATCGTCCTTATGCTTGATCTGAACGTTCTGAGGAGTAGAAAGAATAACGAACGACTGCTCAGGCGCGAACTCCGATCCCGCAAATGTATGGTCGATCGCTTGAACGCTCCAATAATACTTTCCGTAGTGAATTATTTATTTTTTTCTCATAACAGGATCAAAGTATTACCGATTGATTCTCTTAAAGATTTATCTACCTTCGTTTTTTCAGCGTATTCGTTCCAGTTCCCGATAACTGAGGATATCTGCGATATGATCTTACCGGCTTTCTTGACATTCATCTGTCTTGCGACTTCGAGCAAGTCTTGTCTAGTGATGTCTTTTCTTTTGCTGTTGATGCTTAAAGAATGCTGACTGACCCAATCGCTTCCGGGCCTGTAAGCATGGCTCACGTCATAAGCAGGAGAAAGGTTCCAATTGCCTGATCTGTCCATTACAAATGCAAAATTCTTTGAATGGTCATCACAATTTCTGCTCATTACATTAAAAACCATCCTCCTGTAAAGTTGTTCCGCCTGTGGGTAAGCTAAACTCAAAAAACGCATCGTTTCAAATAATTGCTCATAGCTGTACGAAAAGACATCGTTAAAGTCATAGTGCCTCATACCACAAAATGTCTGAACATGTAATTTTTCATTGTTTTCGAAGCGGTCAAACCTTTTTGTCATAAAATGCGCTCTGCCGTTTTCTTCTAGCAACTTACATTCAGTCATTTCGATCCCGCAATCTGTTGCCATATAATGATAAGCCATTTCAACTCGCCCATAACCGCTTGAAACACCAAATTGTCTATCTGTGACTCCGTCAAATTTTATTATCCAGTGGGAAAATCCCTTTGGGACATTCGTCTGACCGCTTCGAACTTCGCCTGTTTTGGGATCATATGCTATAACTGCTTTAGCTCTGGCTCCCCCTGCGGAGCTGCCGATCTTTAATATATCGACCAAAGCCTTTTCTTCATTACCGGATACCTGTGTAATAAATTCGCTCCTGCCCGAAAGTATCTTTTCGGCGATCTCGACCAGACTCTCGATTTCCACTGCTGATGAACGTTTATCAGACTTGGGGTATGCAGGTTCGATCTCAATTGCTCCCATGCCTCTTGTTCCGATAAAACACAGCATTTCGACAGGGTTCAAACTGTCCGTCGGGCGGCCGTGCTTTGTCAGCCATGCGTTGATCAAAGCATTTCCATATCTGTCAGGTAATATATCTGCCAGTAAGCCAGGAAGTCCTTTGAATGTCTCATTATTCCTTAACTCAGGAAAGCTGAATATTCGACCTTTCGCTTCTCGTACCGGCATTCTGACCGGTGCGAGATCGAGGTCGTTTTTCAAAAATGAAGGATCGAACTCAAATGAAGCCAATCCGGTTTGACTGTTCCATGAAACAGCACCTGCCCGATTGTTCCAGATATTAATAAAAGCTGTTGTGATCATTACCAATCAGACTTTTTAGTTTTTGAAATTTTACTTTTAGATGCTCTTTTTCTTTTTGAAATCTCCATCTCAGCCAGCTTTAACGGACTAATATGCTGTTCTTCCATAAAAACATTTAGAATGCTGAGTTTATCTAAAGCTCTGAGTATTTGAATAAAAGTAAGTGTATTAGACCGGCTGCCCTTTTCAAATTCATTAAGCGTTGACCTGCTTATCCCTGCTTCTTTTGCCAATTCAGCCTGCGATTTATTCTGCTCAAGCCTCTTGTGTTTTATAAAATATCCGATCATTTCCAGAAAAGCCAAATCTCCTGCAACTTTCATTTTGTCGTTTTTATCAGTCATTGAATTCATTTACAAGCCTCATTGTCTGTTTTATACGACATAATATAACATATTTTTAATCTTTTGTCAATTAAACAGACTTGCTCTAAAGATTTATATTCTTGACCGCAGCTCCAACCTGAATTCCGGCGTGCCGTGCGGCGATATCGATCCACATCGGATCGAAACAAAAGACGCGGCATCCCGTTTTTACCAGCCTGCCGGTCTCAGCCTGATCTTCCGGAGGTTGCTTTGAACCGTAAAGTACCGAATCCCTATAAGCTATGCCGCGTGTGTCGAGCATAGACCTTATCGCCGAGTTCAGCTTCTCCGAATACGCGAAGGTCATGTCGGGAAACCTCGGTCCGGCTTTGTCGTCGTTCGGCCCTATGAGGGGATTGCCGCCTGTAGCGTTGATATGGTCGGTGACTATAAAAACCGCCTCCTTCGCCGCAGGATCAAGTACACCGCATTCGTCGAGTATGAGCAGCTCATCGACACCCTCGTCCTTCAGCATAGAGATCAGGTCACGGACTTTTGAAGGATCAACCTGTTCGATCTGAATATAGAGCACTTCGGGATCCGCCTCGATCAGATTTTCCCAGGCATCGGAATAAAGTACAGCTCTCAATAGTCCTCCTATTTGTCGTCCGTTATGACTTTTTCCTTCTGGAACGCTTTTATGGATTCAAGCTGGTCTTTCAGGTAGGTCTGGTATCTTCTTACAAATGAATTTTTGATCTTCTGGAGACTGTCGATGTCCTTTTTAAGGTCTTTTAGCTGTACGTATGAATCTTTGAGAACATCTTTGGCTTTCATCTTTGTATCGAGCTTGAGCTGATCGCAGTATTTGTTCGTTTCCTTCTTGATCCTCTCAATCTCCTGTTTAGCCTTCTGCTGCTCCTTTCCGAATTCTTCCTTTTCTTTAGCGAATTTATCGAAATCCGAGCCTATCTGATCAAGCTTTTTTTTAAGTTCCTGATTCTCGTTTATGAGCTTATCGGCTTCAGAACCTATCCATTCGAGATATACTTCAACTTCTGCTTTATCATAACCTCTCATCGAGCCTGAAAATTTCTTTGATATTATTTCTTTTTTATTAAATTCCATTTCCCTGTCCCTCTATTTAGAAACTTGTGATAATGCGTTGAAGAATTATCCTTACAGCGATCAGAATTACGGCAGATGCCCAGAATGAATATTTCTTGTACCCGAAAGGCAGTATCGATCTTACTTTTCCAATCAGCGGTCCCGTAGCCTCCTCTAAAAGAGCGGTCAGGCTGTAATTGTTTCTCCCGGTCAGATCGTTAAAATACTTCACAATAAAAATTATAATGAAGAAAGTAATGATCGATGAAAGAGTTGAAAGAAGGACATAATACAGAATGTAAAGTGCGGCGCCCCACTCTCCTCCGACAGCTGCGGTAATGAAAAGCGGCAGAAATTTAGCCATAAAATCAAATACGATCAGAACTATAAGCGGCGACCAGTCGATCCTTGAAGCCGGCAGCCTTTTCCGCACTGGAGCCAGTATTTTTTCAGACAGGCTGAAAACAAAATCGTATATAGGACCGTAATTATAGCCTATAAATGAAAAAAGGACCCTTGCAATGATGACTATTGACAGAAAAGTAAAGAATATTCCGATCATACTGTTCTTGCCCCGAAGATGGCAGTTCCGATCCTGATAATATTAGCGCCTTCTTCTATAGCCACCTCAAAATCGTTGCTCATTCCCATCGAAAGATATTTAATTTCAATATTCCCGCCGTCATGCTTTTTGGCCACATCGAAAAGTTCTTTCATCTGCCTGAACTCAGCCCTTGAACCTTCCGGGTCTTCGTTAAATGTTCCGATCGACATAAGACCTGATATTCTTATGCGGTTAAGCTGCTTAAGTTCTTTCAGAAAAAGGTTGAGCTCACCGGGATTTATGCCGGATTTACTGCTCTCCCCGCTTGAATTTATCTGAATTAGGCATTCTAGGTCGCGTCCGGCCTTTTCGCATTCTTCGTTGAGCTTTCCGGCAAGCTTTATGCTGTCAAGGCAGTGGAAAAGATCAGCATTAATTACTGCCTGTTTTGCCTTGTTCGTCTGAAGATGACCTATCATGTGCCAGCGGGTTTTTGTCATTCCGTTAAGGTAGAGATATGATCTTTTCCTTACAAGTTCCTGGATCTTGTTCTCTCCGAAATCGATCTGTCCCGCATTGATCGCATCAAGATTGGACGAAACGGGGAAAGTCTTACATACCGCGACCAGAGTAATATCCTTCCTCTGACGGCCGGTCCTTTTGCAGACCTCCGTGATCTTTCTATTTATGTATTCAAGATTACTTTTTATCATTTCCCGTTCCGTTTAACGCTTTTTTTAAATATATACACAGATTTGTGTTAAGGCAAACATTTTCATTAATAATTTATTTTGCCGAATTGATAAAATTCCGTATATTCACACTATGAAGACAAACTTAAAAAATGTTTCAAAAATATTTCCTGTAACGACCGGTAAAAAAACAGAACTGCCGTTCTACACGGAAAAACTGTCCGCGGGATTTCCATCACCTGCAAGTGATTATATGGAAAAAGCCCTCGACCTTAACGAATACCTCATAAAGAACCCTTCGGCAACTTTTTTTGTGGAGATCACCGGCGATTCGATGATAAATGCCGGTATTCATTCGGGAGACATACTTATAGTTGACAGATCGCTGGAGGCAAAACACAACAGGATCGTCGTCGCTGTCCTGAACGGGGAGTTTACGGTTAAAAGGCTTTCGTGGCAGAAGGGGAAAATAAAACTCATCCCTGAAAATCCCGCCTATGATCCGATCGAGATAAAAGAAGGCACCGAATTCGAGATCTGGGGTGTCGCGACAAATGTCATACACAGGCTTTAAAAAAGCATTCGTTTTTGCATTAATTCATTTCTTGACATTACAGGTCAGACAGTTTAAATTTAGGCCGTTCGGAATAAACCGGGCATTAAAATAAAACAAAGTTCTGAAGTCTTCTCTCCTAAAGTACACTTACCATGGAGAAAGACCGATGGGTCGCTCCCGAAAGGGAACGGTCTCCCGTGCTTGGAAAGGAGCTTGATAATGTGTTCACTAGAGAAAATACTATTTTTTTACGCGCAAAAAGGCACGGAAGGACTTTTGTTTGGAAAAATCCCCAACTCAAAACTAAACAAAAGGAGAAACAAATGTTCAAGAAAATGATCAAAGTGCTTGGATTGTCTTTACTGGCGATCTCGGTATTTACAGCATGCAGTGATGATGACGATCCTGCAAGCCCGACAACTTACGAAAGTATATTCGTTCACTGGATGAATGATTCTACTGAAGTATCTTTCAAAGACATGACTACAATGGACTTAAACGGCGAAAATGTCATCGGTCTGCAGAATTTCATCACGGACGCTATTGTTCCTCAGGATCCTGATACTACTTTTTACACAGCAGTAGATGAATATGAAGCCCGTCAGCTGTACGCATATCACATCATAGGGGAAGACGGATTTTCAGCATCAGGTGTAAAAGGCTATCCGAACAATACCTGGTACGAACTTGGTAAAGGCTATATAAATTTCGAATCAAGAGATGTATCCTTCCCTGATGTTCCGGAAGAAAATTTCGATATCGCGGGAGCTTATAATGTAAAAGCTACAAAGCACATTATGATCAAAAGGAAATTCGATGTTTTTATGAACGATTCGGTTAATGCTTTCTTTGAACTTGATAATATGCCGGTTGAGACAGTATTGAATTTCGACGATGTGAACGAAGAAGCTATTCCTCTGAAGAGTTTTGTTGATTCACTTGTTGCTGAAGCTGCAGGATGGGACACGCCTGTCATTATTGATCCTTCAGTACATTTCTACAACATGAGATCAGCTGATGATTACGGCCCGACTGACAGCATCACATGGACTCAGCTTCAGACTGGATACTGGCTGAAAGAAAGCATGAAGACGATCTTCACTGACCCTGAATTAAGAGACAGGAACAGGTACAAACTGAAATTTCTCGAGAACATAATAGTATATGAATAGCAAATTAAAGCTTTTCTTAACAACTTTAATATTAGTCTCCGGGTCCGTCTTCTGTGTTGATGAAGACGGGCTCGAGATGACTTATGACGCTGAGGGGGACAGCGTCATTTTCACTTATATCCTCGAAGAGGTTATAGTGAATTCGAAATATGAAAGGTCAGAAGACTATAAGGACATGGAAATCACTTCAAGGGATATAGAACTTTCAAAACCTCAGAATGTGTCAGACGCTCTCAAAAGCGCACCCGA
>JAQVNT010000090.1 GCA_028702975.1 Candidatus Delongbacteria bacterium | reverse complement strand
CGCATGAGGAGGAAAGAACCGCGAGCCCGCCGAACTGAATGGTCTCGATCTGGGCTATCCCGAAAGGTTCATAGATCGACATGCCGAATTCCGCATCCGATCCGATCCTTAGGTCGAGCCACTGAGCATTCTCAGGAACTCTGATCCCGCAGCTGTGCCTGCTGAAACCGAACTGATTTATAAAGACCGCTTTGACCGCTTTGGATCTGGCGTTAAAAGTCGCAATATGGTTGTAAATTTCAGATTCCATTCCCACAAGGTCGGGCCAGCCTTCCTTGTGAAGAACGGGCCATCCGTACTCGCGCTCCATTCTTGAAGCTTCCGAAGAAGGTCTGCCGTTGCCTATGAGCGAAGACAGCAGTACATAAAATCCCGTCTGCGATCTTTCCGCCATAAGTTCGTCAAGCTCTTCGAGAAGCATGATGTCGCGCCAGAGTCCCTTGCTTGAAACCAGTCTCGTTACATGTGTGAATATAAGATCGGGATCGTAGTTTAGAAGGGTCTTACAGTACTTCTTCAAAGTTTCCCTTGCGTTCTTTTTCGCCTCAAAATTTATTTTTTTCAGAAAAATGCCGTTATAAACTACGCTTATTTTCTTATCTTCTATATCGGGATTTAAGAATTTGATCTCTTTTGCCGTCAGGTCGCTCACCGCGAATATTTGGTCAAGGTGCCCCGTTCTTTTCACGAGCTCGTTCCTGTAATATTCCGATCTGCCGCCGAAAACCTCCTCCATTGATCTGCCGCCGATATCTTTATGCCCGAGTATTCCGTAAAAAGCTATGTCCTGTCCGGGAAGGTTTTCCACAATGCTTCTGGCTGTCGATACTTCGTGAGCGTAAAATATCGTTCTGCATGTTTTTCTGCCGCCTCTGCTTTTATCGGCAACGACTTTTAAGACCGAAGGCATCCCCATATATTCGTGCGAAAAATGGAAAACGAGGTCTTCTTTTGAAATAAGTGCAGCGATTATTTCGGTGTAGGGGACAGCGATCCTTACATACTGCTCATAGTCCCAGTCATCGTATCTTTCAGACTGAATTCCAAAATTTTCCCAGAGCAGGAATTTCAATTTGTCAACAGCTTCTGTTTTTATATTGTTTATATGTACGAGGATCGTATCGGTATTAATATAATGTCCGGGATTTGATTCATTCACGATCATCCTTCTGCCGTAAACTATCGAAATGTTATATTTTTTTTCTATCGGGGAGAAAATGTAAGCGTATTTTTCCGTGTCGTAATTATCTATTCCTGAATAAAGGACCACTCCGTCCCTGCCCAGTCTTGAAGACGCAGGACCGTCGGTATTGAACAGAGGCCCGTACAGCACCGATCTGTCGAAGAAAACTTTATATGAGTCTGAAGTAAGAAGTCCCGCTATGACCGAGCCTATACCGCCGATCTTCTGAACTGCTTCGTGAGTTATATGTATGCCTGTCTTCATCGTTTAATTCCCCAAAATGATTTCTTATTCACGGAGTAAGCCGGAATATTAAATATAACAAAAATTAGTGTTCTTTACAACACTTATAAATTAGAAATCCGTTAAAAATATATAAGTTATTTCTTCAGTTCGTCCTTGAGTCTCTGTATATGACCTCTTCCGAGAGCTTTGACTTCGCATCCGAGTCTGAGATATTTTTTTATTGTATCATCTGAAAGCATCCCGAAGCAATCGATAACCGCAAGAGGACCGCCTGCCCATTTTACGATCTGAGCAGGATCGAGTTTCAGATACTCGCTGTGAGGAACGGCCAGAATAAGGGCTTCAACTCCCTGAAGTTCTTTTTTGAGATCTTTTCCGACTTTGAGCTTTGTAAGTTCATCCTGATTTCTGAAGAACCTTGCCCATGAGTGGCCGGGAGCGGGGTAAGTGTCCTGCGACTCGAACTCGTACCAGTGATCGACATACGGGTCGTGCACTCTCAATTCGGCACCCATCTCGGTCAGCTTTCTTATGACAAGCTCAGATCCGCTGTACCTGGTGTCGCCCACATCCTGTCTGTAGCTGGCGCCGCATAACAGGATCTCCGATCCGGCGATGTATCTTCCCATATCCTTCAAAGCTTCCCTGGTCAGTTCTGTCACATGGAGCGCTCTTGTATCATTTATATCGATCGCCGTCGGAGTTATCTTGAACAGCGAGTCTCCGTCCTCGAAACCCAGAATATGCTTGTATGCCCAGTATCCTAGTCCTCCGTCTTTTGGAAGGCAGTATCCGCCGATGCCGGGGCCGGGGAATATCATGTTGCTGTGAGTAGGTCTCATTTTTATGGCTTTGATGACCTTGATTATATCGACCCCGTTCCTTTCTGAGAAAACGCTCCACTCGTTCATATAAGCCAGTATCGTAGCTCTGTAGGAGTTTTCCATGATCTTCGTAGTTTCGGACTCAATAGGTCTGTCCATAACGGTGAGGGGGAATTTTTTTGTATTAAGCACTTCGTGAAGAAACTTTTCAACTCTTTTTCTGGCTTTTGCGTCGCATCCCGAACATACTCTCCAGAAGTCCCTTATGCTTGCCACATATTCTCTACCGGGCATCACCCTTTCAAAACTGTGGGCGAGAAGGGGCGTCTCCTTCATCTTCCTTTTTGCGAATTCCTTCTTGAGGATCGGCCATGCGACGAATTCTGTTGTACCCGGCGCGACAGTGGTCTCGATCAGCACGAGGCACTCCGGACGGATCTTCTGCCCGATCGTCTTCATCGTGGCCTCCAGCGCCGCCATGTCGGCCTCGCCCGATCTCATGTTGCCTAGCTCCTGTTTTGAAAAGTCGCACTGGACATCGACCACCACGCAGTCCGCAAGGCTTAAGCAGTCGCTGTTGTAGGTCGCTACAAGAGTCTTCTCCTTTTTAACACATCTTTTTATCAGCTCGTCAACTTCGGGATCTTCCGCCTTGACCGGCGATTCGCCTCTGTTGAGCATCGGGATCTTCCAGTAGCTCCTCGGGCTCGGCCTCTGGCAGCCTATGACGAATTTTGTGTATTTACCTTTGCTGTCCTTCGTGTCCGCAACGATCGCGGCCATGACCGCTCCCACGAATCCCACGCCCATTACGACCACGATCTCTTTACCGTCGCCCCGGGCTTTTTTAGTAAGCTTTTCAAGCCTTTTTAATTCATCCGCATAATCCTCTTTCGCCGGTATAGGGAATTTTTCTCCCGCCGGATTTACAGAATACTTTTTCTCTCCCATTTTCTCGATTCTCCCCGATATATTTTTAAACTTTATACCCTTTAGGATTTAAGCTCTGCCACTTCCAGGCTGAATTCACCATTTCATCAAGCCCGAGTTCTGCTTTCCATCCGAGTTCTTTTTCAGCTTTGGAAGGATCACCCAGTACGGTGGCTACATCGCCCGCCCTCCTCGGCCCGATCTCGTAGGGAACAGGGTGTCCGCAGGCTTTGCCGAAAGCGTCTATCATTTCGAGCACCGAATAGCCGCGTCCGGTACCTATATTGTATATGAAAGTTCCCTTATCCTTTACGAGCTTCTCCAGCGCGGACACATGCGCTTTCGCCAGATCGACCACATGGATGTAGTCGCGGACACCTGTACCGTCGGGCGTGGGCCAGTCGTCGCCGAAGACGATAACTTTTTCCCTGATGCCGGCCGCCACCTGGCTGACGAAAGGAAGCAGATTGTTCGGGTACCCGGGATCCTCGCCGATCCGGCCGGAACTGTGCGCGCCGACAGGATTGAAATACCTTAAGATCACCACATTCCACCCGAGCGCTACGGCAGCGTCCAGAAGGATCTGCTCCATCATGGCCTTGGTGTGGCCGTAAGGGTTCGTCGCATGAACCGGCGCGTCCTCGCCGACAGGGACTTCGGCCGGATCGCCGTAAACCGTTGCCGATGAGCTGAATACGAAATTCTTAACACCGTACTTCATCATGCATTTGTACAAATTCAGCGATCCTGAAATGTTGTTCTCGTAATACATCAGCGGTTTTTCGACCGATTCCCCGACCGCCTTAAGCGCCGCAAAATGGATCACCGCAAAAATGTCCTTTTCAGCTTCGAATACTTTTTCAAGTTCCGCCAAGTCTTTCAGATCCGCTTCGTAAAATTTAACTTTCTTTCCTGATATTTCTTCGACCCTGCTGACGCTTTCATAGACCGAATTACAGAAATTATCGACCAATACAAGCTCATAACCTTTCGAAAGAAGCTCGACATTAGTATGGGACGCGATATATCCCGCCCCGCCGGTGATAAGAATTTTCATTTTTCCGCCTTAAGTAATTAAGTTCATCACTTAAAGCTTAAAATTAACGAAAAGTTCGGTTTTAGTCAAACTTAAAAAAACATTGTTTAATCATTTAGTTTTTATTATTTTTAACCGGTTGTGAAATTGAGGATAAAATGAGTTTTTATAAAGAGGGTATAAGGTTCGAATGCAAACAGTGCGGAAACTGCTGCAGTATAAAAGGATATGTTTTCATTTTCCCGAGAGACCTGGAAAGGCTGGTTGAAAAATCCGGATTCACGCTCGAGGAGCTGGAGAGATCGTACCTATCCACGGTTGACGGTTATACAGTGCTCAGAAGCAGGGGTGACGAAGGATGCATTTTCTGGGATCCGATAGAGAAAAACTGTAAGATCTATGAAGCCAGACCCACGCAGTGCAGGACATTCCCGTTCTGGAAATCGCTGGTTTACAGGAAGGAGAAATGGGATAAAGAGACCGCGATGTGCCCGGGAATAGGGGAGGGCAGGCTTTACACGGAAGCGGAGATTGACGAAATTAAAAATTTATTATAAAAGGAGGAAGTGATGGGAAAGCAGATAGTGATCAGGGCGAGAGTTCTTTACGACGGGAAAAAGAAACTGACAGAACAGACCGTGATCGTTGAGGACGGAAAGATAGTCGAAGTGTCGAAAAAGGCTTTGAAAGCAGACTTTGAAGGATATGTAACTCCGGCCTTCATAGATGCTCATTCGCACATCGGGATGTTCCGCGACGGCGAGCCTGACAGCGAGAGCGAAGGCAACGACATTTCCGATCAGTTCATGCCAATGAACGATCCGCTGAACAGCATATATTTCGACGACAGGGCTTTTAAGGACGCGGTTGACTTCGGCGTACTTTATTCATGCGTGGTGCCCGGAAGCGGTAACCTGATCGGCGGCAGGGCGATGATAATTAAGAACTGGGCTGAGAACAGAAAAGACGCACTTTTGAAGGATTACGGATATAAAATGGCTCTCGGGTTCAACCCCAGATCTACAGGAAGCTGGAAAGGGAAGAGGCCTAATACGAGAATGGGTGTTTATTCCATGCTCGAGGAGAAATTCGACAAGCTGCTTATAAAAAAGGAAAAGGCCGAACTGGAAAGGGATAAGAAACTCTTAGAGATTGAAAAGAAGGCCAAAGGCAAAGACAAACTATCTGCTAAAGAAATAGCTTTGGAAAAGAAAAATATCAACAGGTGTTTTGAGCTTTCGTTCGAGCCTGAGGAGAACATGCTTCTCGAGATCCTAGGCGCGAAAAAAACAGCAAAGATACATGTCCACAAGGAAGACGATGTTCTGTACCTGATCGAGCTGGTAAAAAAATATAAACTGAAAGCGACAGCCGACCATACATGCGATGTATTCCACAAAGAAATTTACGAAGAGCTTGCCAAGGCGAAAATCCCGGTCGTATTCGGACCTCTGGGCGGAATAGGCGGAAAGATCGAGCTTGCTCACGCATATTATCAGAATGCGGAACTGCTCATGAAATCCAAAGCCGAATACGGACTTATGACGGATCATCCTGTAATATGGACGCCTCACCTTAGAGACAGCCTCAAGTTCTTTCTGATAAACGGCATGAAGGATGAGGAAGCAATATCCGTCATCACCTACAAAAATGCGAAGATCCTCGGGATTGACGATACTCTCGGCACGGTAGAAAAAGGAAAGGTCGCCAGCCTCATCGTCTGGGATAAAGAGCCGTTAAACCTCGCAGCTTTCCCGAAAATGGTAATGGCCGAAGGCAGGATCTTAAGAAAAAAATAAGGGGGCGATATGCCTAAAGCTGAAGGAAAAAAGTTCAAATTCGATTCGGAGAAAGCGATCCGCACGGATTTTCTCGAAACGATAGAATATAAGGGCGAAACCCAGAACATTACCTACGACACTGACGAGCTTTCCGCAGTATGCCCGTTCTCAGGCCTGCCCGATTACGGGATTCTGATGATAAATTACGTACCGGACAAAAAGATCATCGAGCTCAAATCGCTTAAATATTATCTGATATCGTTCCGTAATGTAGGGATCTATCAGGAAGCTCTGACGAACAGGATCTACAAGGACCTCAAGAAAGTGCTCAAGCCTAAATATTTAAGGATCGAAACTGATTATAATGTAAGGGGCGGGATAAATTCGAACTGCGTGATAGATTCGGAGATGTAGTTTTATTCCTG
>JAQVNT010000089.1 GCA_028702975.1 Candidatus Delongbacteria bacterium | reverse complement strand
AGTGAAAGGACGGCAATTTCCGGGCTTTCTAAACCGTAATTTTTGCGCAGGGAATCAGAGAGTATACGCCCTTTTTGGCATATCAGATCTGAACTCAGGGCTGCCGGCACATCTTTTATGGCGAGATGGGTGGTGACCAGCGCAACTTTGATCACGCCGCCGTCAAGTATCATAAGAAAATTATCCGTATTAAGCAGTTCGGCTATAAATTCGGTATGCCCGGGATAATTGTAGCCGCCAAGGTTAAACGAATATTTGTTTATCGGGCACGTCACTAGCGCTCCGCCGGTCATGTGAGCCAGTTCTACACCTGTTTTAATTGCATCTCCGGATAATTTTCCCGCTTCCGCTGTCGCTTTGCCGAAGTTAAGTTCACTGCATCCTGAAGGTATATCTAAAAAATACAGGCCGGGAACATTTATGTCGTTCACCGAATCATTGGAGATGTCAGAATATCGAAGTGAAGGCAAATTTAAGACTGCCGCTGTTTTATTAAAATTATTTCTGCTGCCTATGATCGTATAAATGTTATCTTCAGCATAATTACCTTGAGCGAAATATTTTAATATCAGTTCGTTACCTATACCGTTAACATCGCCCTGGGTAATGAATATTTTTTTCATCTGTTCCGCCTTTAAAACTTATATCCAATTTAATGAATTTCTATAAAAATCGAAAGAAATTTAATCTATGATATAAGTCACTGCGTTATTAACGCGTTTACATTATTATTAAGTACAATGGGGAGGTTTTGAATATAGAAATATAACGAAACCGAAAGAAAAGGACCGCCTGAGCGCGGTTCTTTTTTTAATAAAAAAGCCGGGATGACTGCAACACATGATATTTCCGGTGTGGCTGCTACCGTTAGGTCCTGACCCGTTCCCGGATCGACCATTGCACAGGTCCCGGCAAGTGGCGAAAATAACAAAAATATTACTGTAAGTCAAGGGTTTTAACTTTCTTTGACCATTCTGAACGTTTCTTCGGCGATAACAAGTTCCTCGTTCGTAGGTATAACTATCACTTTTACTTTCGAATCCTTTTCCGACAAAAGTTCCTGTTTGCCTCTAAGCTCATAATTCTTTTCTTCATCGAATTTCAGACCGAGGTAATCAAATCCTTTACAGACATCCCTTCTCACATCAGGAGCATTTTCCCCGATACCGCCGGTAAAGATCAGCGCATCAACCCCGTTCATGACAGCAGCGTATGATCCGATATATTTCCTTATCCTGTAAATGAACATATCGTAAGCCAGAGCAGCCCTGTCCCCACCCTTAGCTTTAGCGCTTAAGATCTCGCGCATATCTGAAGAAATTCCAGAAATTCCCAGAAGCCCGCTCTGTTTATTTATCAGGTTATTCATTTCAGTAAGACTCATTTCTTCTGTGGTCATTATGTGAATAAGAGCTCCGGCGTCAATGTCGCCTACCCTTGTACCCATCATCAGTCCTTCGACGGGTGTCATACCCATTGAAGTGTCAACAGAATTTCCGTTCAGTACTGCAGCTATAGAAGCCCCGTTTCCCAGATGGCAGGTGATCAGTTTAGAATTATCTTTGTCTATTCCGTAATCTTCGTAAGCTTTACCCGAAACGAAAAAGTGGCTTGTCCCGTGAAAGCCGTATCTTCTGACTTTATCTTTGAAATAAACCGAGAACGGAAGGGGATACATGTATGAATACGGTGGAATTGTCTGATGAAATGCCGTATCGAAAACAGCAACCTGAGGGATATTCGGAAGGATCTGCTGAGCGGAAATTATTCCCTTGAGGTTCTGCGGATTGTGAAGCGGGGCAAGGTCGCTTAAGGTCTCGATAGTTTTTATAACATCATCATTAATAAGAACATGATCGCTGAAAGTTTCTCCGCCGTGAACAACTCTGTGCCCTATGGCGTTAATCTCATCATAATTCGTTAGGGCTCCGAATTCAGGATTTATTATCAGTTTCAAAATCTCTTCGATCCCTCTCTGATGATCGGGGATCGGCTTGTCCATACGGATCTTCACTTCCTTACAGTTCTCGTGTTCCACATATGTGCCGATAAGACCTATCTTCTGGACATTCCCTTTTGCCAGGCATTTTTTGTTTATCATTTCAAAAAGCTGATATTTGATCGACGAGCTTCCGCAATTGAGTACAAGGATCTTCATTATAACTACCTACACTTTTAATTTGGACTTAAGTATTTTAGCGATCTCTTCTACAGTAATATCTTCAAGGCATTTGTATTTTTTATCCTGATCGCAGAGCAGGGGTGTTCTTGAGTATTCATAACAGGGGACGCAGGGATAGTCTTTTTTCACTACCACGCTGCCTTCGTTGAGAGGTGCGGCATAGACGGAGCTCGTGGGTCCGAAGATCGCTATTACAGGCACCTGGAGAGCGGATGCCGTATGCATAAGTCCCGTATCGCCGCAGATGAAGGCGGAACATCTGGATATAAGTGCCGCAGAGTGGAAAAAGGTAACATTTTTTAAGACCGTACAGTTCTCTCCAGACTCTGAACAGATCATTTCGTTAAGCCCGTTCTCAGGTTTTCCGCCGAAAAGGATGAAATGGATGTTTTTGAGGTCACTGAAACTTCTGATCAGCTCAATATATTTTCCGGATCCCCACCTTTTCTTCTCCATGTTCTTGAATTTGTCGCTTCCCGCATGGATCCCTACCAGAACTTTATCGGACAACGAGTTGCTCTTTATATAATCTTCAGCCAGTTCCCTGTCCTTGCTTATCAGCTTCACCGTCATTTTAACAGATCTTTCAATCTTTATTCCCAGAGCAAATTCGAACAGCCTGAAATTCTGTTCGATAGCATGGACGGAACGGTTTTCTTTTAAAAGTTTTCCCGAAAGCCTGTTCAGGTTGGGAAAATTGCGCTCGAGATATCTTATTCCGAACCTTTGTTCAGCCCCTATCAGAAAATGGACTATCTGGTATTTGAAATTATTTGAAGGAAAGACAAGTATAGAAATGTCGTAACGGTTCTTCCTCACTTTAAGAACGGATTTTAAAGAAGAGATCATGTCTTCTTTCAGAAAGTTTATAAAATGGACTTTATTGAAGAAGCCTGAATTCTGCACAATATCGGTTACCTGAGGACTGATAGTCAGTGCTTCGAGCTCATACCCGTCAAGGTCTTTGATCTTTTCAATAACAGGCGTAACCATCAGCGAGTCGCCAATTCCGATGGTAAAAAATATCAGACATTTCTTTTTCATTCTTCAAATTATATGCAAATTCAAGCGTAATGTCAAATAAAATGATTATGCGGAAAAAAATATTATATACTTGTAAAAGACGCTAAAATTTCTTAATGTTAATTGAAATAATCATAATTAAGAGGTGTTCATGAAAAAAATAATCGCGGTTCTTCTGGCGTCTGCTGCTATTATCTACGCAGAATACATACCTTACGACAAGGCCGTAGAGATGCTGAAGAGCGTTAAACAGTCTGATTTTCCAAACAGCAATGAGGTTTATATAAGTAATAAACTTGATATGCTGAATAAGGACTGCACTGGGTATGTTACGAACGAATCCTACCGTCTCGTCCTGAACGAGGAGGGCAAAAGGGACAATTCCGTCTTCTTTTATGAGGACATAAATTACGATTCGCTCGATGTCAATTCGATCAAAATAATCAAAGTCAGCGGAGAGGTTTTAGATCTCGATCCTAAAGTACTCCTGAAAAAACAGGACTCGCCGGGATGGAGTAACATTTATTCCAACGAATCGAAGATGTATGCGGGAACACTGCCCGGACTTGAAAGCGGTGATATTGTTTATGAAAAAACTACGACATATACAAAAAAAGTAGCGATGGAAAATAATTTCTTCTCGACTTTCTCTTTCGAAGATTATTCGTCTTATGCGAGTGATCATTATGAGCTTAACATACCTGAGGATGTCGAGATATTTGTTCATGAGTTAAACAAGAAGGATATTCCTTACGATCACGACAGAAAAGTTTCGGACGGCAGAGTCATCTATACATGGAGCAAGAAAAATTCTCAGAGGCTTATGTGGGAAAGCGGATCTGAGGACTGGAATTTCATCACTCATCATCTCAGGATAACGACCGTAAAAGACTGGGCGGAAATATCTAGGTGGTATTACAATATAGTAAAACCGCACATGGAGCCGAGCGAAGAAATGAAAGCGGCGGCGCTGGAGATAACGGCGGATGCGAAAACTAGGGAAGAGAAAGCATCAAAGCTTTTCTACTGGGTGGCGCGTAATGTCAGATACCTCGGCGTGGACATGGAGAAGAACCGCCCCGGATTCGAGCCGCACGATGTGAAGTACACTTTCGACACGCGCGGCGGGGTCTGCCGCGACAAGGCGGCGCTTTTAACCGCCATGCTCCGGCTTGCAGGAATAGGCTCGGATGTGATACTAATCTCATCCGGAAGCAGGCTGAACCCGGAAGCGCCGATGGTCTGGTTCAACCACGCGATCACTGTATCGTATGACGATAAGGGCGAGCCTGAGTTCATCTTTGACCCTACCGACGAGACTACGAAGGATTTTTTGCCCAAGTACGAGGAGGACAACAGTTACCTTATCGCGAGTGAGAAGGGCGAGACCTTGAGGACAACGCCAGTTTCGCCGCCGGAAAAGAACAATTCCACGATCATGATCTACCTGAAGGTCAGCGGCGACGATGCCGAAGGTAATGTAGAGATGAGGGTGAACGGCCTGGCCGATACGATAGCGAGGAGCATGTTCTCGAATTACTCCGACCACGAGACAAAAACATTTATCACGAGAATGATATCGGGAATAAATTCCGGTGCCGATGTTGAAGATATAACATATACGGACCCCAAGGATTTCAGCAGCGATATCGTAGTCAACGCTAAAGTAAAGATACCGGGGATCATCACCAGGACGGACGGTCATGTTTTCATACCTTTCATCGCGCCTAAACTCAACATACATTTTCTTTACGGAAGCGTAATGAGCACATTCGGACTGAACGACAGAAAATTCGATTTCCAGATGGGCGGAACATTCAGCATGGATACGAAGATAATAATGGAGTTCGACAACGAGATATCATCGGTCTCGATCCCTAAGACAGAAGATCTTGATTTCATGGTCTTTAAAACAGCGCTTGAAAGTAAAAACGACGGGAAAAAACTCGAAGTCGCCTACCATTTCGAAAGTTCGAGGATACATTTTAAAAAGGAAGACTATCTTCCTCTAAAACTTAAACTTTCCGCTCTTTCCAGCGCTAACAATCTCTACATGATCGGAACCGTCGGAGGTAAAAATGAATAAGATCATTACTGCAGTAACTCTATTGGCTGCTTTGACCGTTTACGCATATGACATTGACGCACTGATAAAGAAGGCCGATCCTGAAAAAACATACGATGACGCCAACGCGATAAATGTTTTCACGGAAGTCATTTACGATATAAACAGGGACGGTTCATTCGTTCACAAGGTCTTTTATGTAAAAAAGATACTGAATTATTCCGGGCAGTCCAGATATTCGGATGTTTCGATCGAGTACGATCCTGAATTTGAAAAAGTTGAGCTTGTGACAACTCTGACCGTCACTCCCAAAGGCGAAAAGCTCGAAGTGCCTGAAAATCAGATCTATGACCTTAACACGGATGAATCGCTTTGGTCGCCAGAATATATAAAGCACAGAAAAAAAGTGATAAATTTTCCTCAGATCGGCCCGGGATATTTCATCGTTCTTGAATATCATGTCACGAACACGAGAAAGCTTCCACTGAGCGGAATTGAGCATTTCAGGGAGAGCAATCCTTATCTGGAGAAAAATCTTGTCATAAAATACCCTAAGGGAATGGAGATAAAATATCACGCTCATCCTGATCTTAAACTTACAAAAGGAAAGAATGAATTAAAATGGAGCATCGCCGACAGTCCGCTTATAAAGAACGAACCCAATTCACCGGATTATCTTAATTCGGGAACTCCCGTAATATTCACATTCTATAAGGACTGGAATGAGTATGTGAAAAGTGAATTTTTGGATATTCTGAATTATGAAACTTCAGATAAAGTAAAAGATCTCTCTTCAAAGATCACTGCGGGGATCGAAACGGATGACGCGAAGGTACAGGCCATATATAAATTTCTTGCACAGAATTATGATTCTAAATACTGTTACATCTCACTCATGGATATGAAGCCTGAGCCGCTTGATAAAGTACTTGAGAACAAATACGGCTCAACGAGGGAAATGACAGCTCTTTTCATTGCTCTGGCGGAACAGGCGGGAATAAAGGACTGCAAGCCTGCTCTGAAGCTCAGCAGCTCGTTCGATCAGCTTCCGGCCGGGGTTGAAAAATTTGTCCTGAAAGATCTGATCGAAGAGGTTTATGTTTACAGGAACGGGGAAATGTTCAAGCCGGGTGAAAAAACTAGAGCTTTCGGATACTGCGACACTTATGAC
>JAQVNT010000088.1 GCA_028702975.1 Candidatus Delongbacteria bacterium | reverse complement strand
AAGAACTTTGAACCTTACAGAGCAACTGATCACATACCGGCCAGGGTAACGAAAGAAACTAAGAACAGATTCTGGCTTATGACGGAATCCGGAGAAGTCGAAGGTTCAGTATCGACGAAATTTTTTATGAGCACATTTGCGAAAGAGCAGCTGCCGGTCGTGGGTGACTGGGTCGCATTGAGTAAGCCCGAGGGAGCGGAGGATCATTTCATTGAGGGAGTACTTCCGCGCAGAACTAAACTGATCCGAAAAGGCAAGGACACATTCGGGCGTAACTTCGAGAAAGCGGGCGGAGGAGGCATCAGGATCATAACGAGCAACATTGACACGGTGTTCTATGTGGCCTCGCTTGACCACAGGGATTTCAACCTGACCAAGATAGAGCGCTACATCCTGATGCTCAACGAAAGCGGGGCTGAACCGGTTCTGATCCTCAATAAAAAAGACATCTGCCCCGACCTTGAGAACTATCTTGACCGCATCAGGACTGCAGCGGGAAGTCTGCCCGTATATCCGGTAAGCGCGGTTGACGGGGACGGTATCGCGGACCTTCTTAAGTATATCAGGCCGGGAAAGTCGGTCTGCTTCATAGGATCATCCGGCGTAGGTAAGTCGTCAATCATTAACGCGCTCATGGGCGAAGATATCATGTTCGTCTCTGACATCAGAACGGCGGATAAACGCGGCAGGCATACGACCACGCACCGCGAGATGCTGCTCTTCCCCGAAGGCGGAGTCCTGATCGACAATCCCGGTATCCGCGACCTGAAGCCTGTGGCGTCACAGGAAGCGCTGGAGAACACTTTCGAAGATGTGGTCGCGCTTGAGGCCCAGTGCAGGTTCAGCGACTGCTCCCACGACACCGAGCCCGGATGCGCAATACGGGAAGCTTTAGAGAACGGCGAACTTGACGAAAAACGGTTCGGCAATTATATTAAGCTCAAACGGGAAACATCTTTTTTCGAAAAAAGATCGAAACAGCGTGAAAGATTTCTTGAGAAAGCGTTCGAGAAAGAAAAGAAAGGCATAATGAAGATCAAGCAGCATATGCGCGGTATCAAGCGCAGAGACAGATAAAAATACCGGGTTAGAAGCCCGGTTTTTTTTATAATATATTTTCGTTTTATCATAACAACCTTTATCTTTCATTAAAAAAGGATATTACATGAATAATTACACCCTGATTCTCCCCCCTTCTCTTGAACCGTGCAGGACTGAATTTGAAGGCAATATTGCCAAAGCACTTGAGAATGTCCGTGCTTTTGCGGCTAAATACGGCTGGTCTTCACATGTACAGGAAAGCTTTTTCGACAAAGTTATGATCTTTGATATCAAGAAAAATTTCGACAGAACTCTTCTGGGGCTTTGTGAAATGGATCCCGGAATGGTGCTCCCTGATAGCTACTGTGGCGCACTGGAAGAGAGAAATCTCATAGCAGTCTCCCCTGAATATTATGCGAAAGTATATCCACAGGGAATTGAACCTGACAGCTATGTCAAACTGCTGACGCATGAGATCTGCCACAGGCTTCATGTCCGCATTTTGAATGGAGACGAAGAGGCTATGGGACCGGTCTGGTTTTTTGAAGGATTCGCGATATTTGCGGCAGATCAGTTCACGCAGTCAAAATTGAAATTGACCGAAGACGAGATATGGAGCATAGTCGAAAATTCTGAGCGCGGAAGTTACGAAAAGTATTCGCATGTTTTCAAATATTTCGTGAACCGGATACCCCTAAAAGAGCTCGTCGTGAACGCTAAAAGGGAAGATCTTAATGACTGGCTGAAAAGATAAAAGAATTCCTATTCTGCCAAACTGTAAGTGTTAAGGCTTAATGTATCTTTTGTGAGAGAATACACCGAAGGCGGGAATTTTCTGCACTGTAATTGGTATATCTAATTTTAAGGCTGTATCAGTAATTATTTCCGTCATACCGGATTCCATTACTTGAGGCACACAAAGTACACCTCTTACTCTTGCAGGGCTCACTGTGTCTTTCGTTTCGCCGGTAAGGCATCTGAGGTATGAGATTGTAACTCCCGAGGCTCCCTCTTCAGTTACGGCTTTGAGTATAGGATCGGAACTGTCACCTGGACAAATGAATGATATTTCGGAGAAAACTGGGGTTGAAGATAAATTGCTTTCCAATCGGTACGCTTCTCCTTCGAACCTCTTTCTCCATGATGTGCCTTTCTTCAAATCATCAAGTGCCGCTATGATCTGTTCCATGCTTGCTGCTTTCACCTGTCTTCCTATTCTTATCATCGGATCAAGAACACCGCCGTAAACAGGAGTTCTGTATATGAACCCTCCACCCGGTCTGTCAATATGACCTTCGTCTATCAGAAGTCTTTCGAGTATTGGGGCGTCGTGTGAGGCTACGACGAGGCCGATTAACTCCTTTTCGGGCGGTATCGTTATACGTATCAGTCCGAGCCTGTCTCGAATACTTGTTCCCATGCCTATTGTTAGAACGGGTACTCCCGCTCCGAGTTTTAGCGAAAGCGCCGCAAGTTTTTCCCCATCCCCTTTTTTTGACAGTATTGCATTAATAAAGGAAAGATCTTTTAATATAGTAACATCTTCACCTTCAGGTGCTGTCAAATTTTGGAGCTCGTTCGTACTGACTTCTTTGATATCCTGAGCATAAACAGATCCTCTTCCCGGTGTCTTAAGCTCCGCCGATTTAATTATCAGATTCAGAATAGACTGTCTGTTTTCTTTTGGCACGCTTACGCTGAGTACCTCGGCAGGCGAATCGTTGATCTCTATTTTTTTCCCAGGAAAAGAGAATATTCTGGGCAGTATTCTCTGCCTGGCACACCTCGCGCTTTCGATGAATATACTTTCAACACCGGAAGAAAAAAGCTTTTCGGTTACAAGTCCGCTAAGTTTCGAGTGGATCACACAGGTAATGCGCGAACTCTCGAATTCCCGGAGCTGATTTTTATCCATTTCTAAACCTCCCCGGATATCTTCATAATACTTCTGCGCTGATGCGATTTGACTGAAAGTCCGTAAAGAAGTACAGTTATTATCGGGTACACCGAAGCCATCGCCAGAATACCGAAACCGTCGGCTATGTGAAGTTCACCTCCGATACTGAGTCCCATTGCAAGAACAAGCGGAACTGTAACACTTCCTGTCGTGACCCCTCCGCAATCCCAGGCTATGCCGGAGAAATCCTCGTCGCTCCAGTATGTAAGGGCAAGAACCAACAGGTAAGGAGGAAGTATCATCCACAGAGTTGGTAAGTCGTACATCAGCCATATAACTCCAACGACCAGTCCTGCTCCAACGCCAACAGAAACGGACTGAATCACTCCTTTTTTCCTTACAGCACCGACAGTCAGCTCCTCAACAGTACTGCCGAGGGCGGTCAGTGACGGCTCAGCCAGCGTTGATCCGTAACCGAGGCCGAAAGCGAAAAGGAGGACTAGAGCTATGCCGAGAAGAGTCAGTTCCGGTCCGAACAAAGGCGGTTTTTTCACTATATGCTCGTATCTGCCCTTCTCCTTATCGTAATTCGCTTCAATAAACGGCACATGAACCGGATTTCCTCTACCGTCTTTAAGATAAAAGAATCTGTCCTGATCTCCATCTATTGAAAAAACCGTAATTACCTGCTTCTCATCGAACGGCTCGATAAGAACCCTGCCTTCTTCTCTGGCAATACTTTTGAAAACGCGCGGCAGAGACCTGCCGACCTCATCCCCCAGCGGTGCCAGACCCGTTCTTATCCCGCTTGTAAGAAGTGTCATTCCAATAAGTGCGAAGATAATTCCTAATACAACTTCATCGAAATACTTCGGCCTTACCCTTAGAAAAAGAAGGAGAACTATGAGAAGGAGAAGCGTCAAAGGAAGGACGGCAAAAAAAGCTATCTTCGATTCCGATTTGAAAATATTCTTCATTCCGGACAGCCCCGATTTTCCGCTTCTGCCGTTGCGGATATAATCTGCAGGTGCAATATCCCTTTCAACAGGAGAGGCTTTGTTTATCAGCCATTCATTAAGAGTCATGCTTCCTATGAGTTTTTCTTTTTGTTGTGGTTCTGACAAAGTAAGAAGAGATCTTCTGTACTCATTTTCATCTCCGAAGTATGATTCCCTGCCTTTATTTGTACCTCTTGTGTACGCAAGTCTCAAAAGAGCTTCTTCCGTTCCTGCGAGCGAAAGTGCTTTTTCTCTGTGCGCTGCAGAAAAAAATTCGGTTTCTGTGACTGGATACGGCGTTGTTGAGTTTAATACTATACCGAGTATAAGTACTCCGAGTACAGGAAACGCTGAAGCGAGCATTACAACACCGAAACCACCCGAAGCGCCTTCCGATTTTCCCATAGCTTTCGATACTCCGATCCCGAGAGCAAGAACGAGAGGTACAGTTACAGCTCCTGTCGTAACGGCTCCGGAATCCCAGGCCAGGCCAAGTATTTTTACCAGATTTTTGTCGAGTGAACAATAAACTGTAGCAGCCAATAGAACGGGTATGATTGTGAAAATGAACGGTTTAATTGAAATACCGTAATAAAAACGGATCATACCGCAGGCGACTGCCACTCCAACTCCGGCGCCGATCGAAACTATCAGCATCTGCGGTTCGTTCTCAAGAATGCGGTAGAGAAGTGGAGCGCTCCACGGCACTACCCCTGACCCCGCGAACCTCAAAGATGCAATAGCAGGCTCGGCAAAAGTCGCTCCTAAGCCCATAAAAAGACCGAATAAAACAATAACTATGATTCCCGTCCTCTGCGGCAGATATAGCCCAACTTTCTCACCCAGAGGCATCAGACCCAGAAAAATACCTTCAAGAAAAAAAGCAAGACCAAATATAACAAGGCTTACTCCGAACGCTATTTTCAAAGAGTTTGTCGGCGGAGATCCCAATACTATTATCTGAAAACCTGTCAGATACAGAATAATAAATGCGAGAGACTTTATCTGCTCACCTATCCTCAGGACAGCGTAGTTCCAAGCCATTATTAGGGTTGTTCTCAAAGGCATTCGAATCCTGCCGGTATTGAATTTAGCTTTGTTGTACATGTCTCTTAATTTACTTCTGATTTAGTGCTAAGTCAACACAAAAATATATCACTATATTTAACAATTCGCTCATTAAAACAGACATCTCACGACTAGAATCAATACTCAAAACTGCTCCCGCCTATGAATTCCTTTATGATCGAAGTATTCGGTATATCCTCATTCCCTAATGGTAAAAAGAAGGATAGAAACTTCAGAAGTCTCATAGCTTCAGAGTATTCTTTTTCGTTCTCTGGAACTTCCTTGATAATAGGCTCGGCATACTGCTTGAGCACGGAGAACTCGTAGAGAAGTGCGGAATTGAACATGATGTCAGCATTCTCCTGATACGGGAAAATATTTTTTTCTTCACCCGCGCGTACGCTCGGCCACCTTTTGAGCGTGGCGAGAGCAGTGTGACCGCGGTAATTATAATCTCTGACTATCCGGCGTATGAGCCTGTTGTCGGTCGTCGGGATCCTGTTGTGCCTGTCGATAGATATCTGAGTGAGCGCGGACACATATATCCTATATTTCTGGTCAAGAGGGATAAGCGGAGTAAGTTTCGGGTTCAGCGCATGAATACCTTCCACTACAAGAATATTGTTCTCACCGCACTTCATCACAGGTCCGGGCATTCTTTTACCTGTCTGGAAATCGAATCTCGGTATTTCGACCTCCTCACCCGCGAAAAGCTTTAAGAGATGCTCGTTGAAAAGTTTTATATCGATGGCTTCGATAGCCTCGAAATCGTATTCGCCGCTCTCGTCCTTTGGTGTATGTTCCCTGTCAACAAAATAGTCGTCCAGAGAGATTATCTGAGGCTTAAGTCCAGATACCTGAAGCTGAATGCTGAGTCTTTTTGAAAAAGTGGTTTTCCCTGAGGAAGAAGGTCCTGAAATAAGAATGAGCTTCAGATCTTTTCTTTCTGAGATCATATCTGCGATATATGCGACTTTTTTTTCGTGTAAAGCTTCCGCGATCTTTATCAGGTTACCCGCTTTTTTGTCCAGAATGTGCTGATTGAGCTTACCGACATTATTGGCCTCAAGTAATTTGACCCACCTGCTGTGCTCGGTAATGATCTCGAACAGTTTATTCTGAGGCGTCTGATCCACGATCTTATCGGGTTCTGATGCGGACGGTATCTGAAGGAGCATCCCGTCGTAATACTTGACCAGATCGAAAACAGTCAGGCTTCCGGTTGACGGCGCGAGATACCCGTAGAGATAATTAATTATCCCGTCGAATTTGTAAACCGAAGTATAGATTCTTTTTCTCTGCCTGAGTATGAGTTCCTTATCGTCAAGTCCCTGAGCAATGAACTGACTGATCGCGTCCTCGGTTTTCAGCTTGTGCCTTTCAAAAGGATAGTTCTCTTCTATAACCTGCTTCATTCTGGCTTTCAGGTCGAATATTATCTGAGCATCGAGAAGATTGTTCCCGTCATGATCCACAAGCTCACAGTAATAACCTTTTGAGATCGTGTGAAGTACATAAAGCCTCGATTTAGGGAAAAGATCGTTCACAGCTTTACACAGAACGAAGATCAGCGACCTTATATATACATTCAGTCCGTGGCTGCCGGTCCTGTCGATGAA
>JAQVNT010000087.1 GCA_028702975.1 Candidatus Delongbacteria bacterium | reverse complement strand
AGCTTGCAGATATTTACGCTGTAACAGGGAAACGAACAAATTCGATCAAAATTGCCGACAGGATCGTAAAAAGAGCGAAAAAGAAAAACTTCAGTATTTTTATCTTCAAGGGTGAGCTTGTCAAAAAAAAGGCTGAATATTTTATGAAAAATAAAACAGGTCAGTATATTAAATATCTCAATGAACTTAAATTGAATGCAGTTAATGATGAAATTAAGTATTTTATAGACAGAGAAATCACCCGTCATTCAAAAAATTGACCCTTCTGAAATCGTTTTTGTAGCTAAAATCGGGAAAAAAATAAAATATTAGGTTTGGTGTTGTAAGATCGTGCCTGATTGTTTTATATTACACTCAGGAGAAAAAAATGAAAAAAATTACAGCAATAAGCATTATCGCTCTACTGACGGCTGTTCTTGTGGCTACAAATCCCACAAAAGACAGTTTTGAAAAATATTTTGCGAGCTGCTTCAGTAAGGAATCGGGCGACCTGGGTCAGACTATAGCTGCGAATATTTTCATAAGCAGGAGTTTAGAGAAGTGCGAGTATAAAGACATGCTTTTCTTATCAACGGTCAGAATTAATTCAGATAAAGGAGAGTTCAAATATATTGGACTCTTCAACAGATGGATAGCTCTTTAATTTAAAAATTTTCTCCCAAAACTCCCCACTCCCCAAAAGAGAAAAGGCAGAGATTCCTCTGTCCTTTCTCTTTTTAAGAGGTTCTTGACAAACTGTTCCGAATTTATTATATTTGGCGTTCTAAAATGATTCCGGCTCGGGTGAGATGATAATATCCATACTGGGCGGTGATCTAAAAAAAATAAGGAGAAAAAATGTTATCCTCAGAAGAAAAACAGGAGATCGTAAAAAAGTACGGAGTTAATCCGAACGATTCAGGAAGAACTGAAGTTCAGATAGTGCTGATCTCAACAAGGGTGAAAGGGCTGACCCAACACCTTATCGCCAACAAAAAAGACAATCACTCCAGAAGAGGTTTAAGGCTGATGCTGGGAAAAAGAAGCAAGCTGCTAAAATACCTCAAAAAGACAGATATTGAAAGGTACAGGAGTCTGATAAAGGATCTTGAACTGAAAGACAGATACTAAAGTCTATTGCCCCGCTTCATGCGGGGCTTTTTTATTTTTAACCCAGTATTCAAAAATATCTCTCGTTACTGCTGCTGCGGCGCTTCCGTGCTTTCCGTGCTCTTCGAAAACGGTCACGGCAATTTCAGGCCTGCTATACGGACCGTATGCACAGAACCATGCGTGGTCGTCACCGTGCGGGTTCTGCGCCGTTCCGGTCTTGCCGGCAAATTCGATCAGGCCGCTCTTTGCGGAATAAGCGGTCCCGCCTTCCACATTTACAACATAGTCCATAGCTTTTCTAACAGTTTCAAGGAGTTTCGGTTCGAATTTAACAGTATCGGGAGCAGCTTTCTCAAAGAACCTGAAGTCACCTTCTTCGCCGTGTTTCAGCAGCAGGTGAGGTGTGAGCCTGATGCCGCCGTTCGCTATCATTGCCGTATAATTCGCTATCTGTAGAGGAGTAGTCAATATCTCGCCCTGTCCGATCATTAGGTTCGCATATCTTCCGGTCAGATCACCTTTTATCCTTTTTGTATAATACTCTCTGTCGGGAACAAGGCCGCTTCTTTCATATTTCAGGTCTATGCCTGTTCTTGAACCTAGCCCAAGAGATTCCAGAGTTCTCTTCCATCCGTCCAGGTCGATGTTTAAAGCGATGTCATAAAAATAAGTATCGCATGAAAGCATAAGGGCCAGCGTGAGATTCACATCTCCGTGTCCTGTTCTGAGCCAGCACCGGATGAACCTGTTCCCGATCTGCATTCCTCCCGGACAGTGCACTTTGTCGTTCAGCTTCTTTATTCCCTGATCGAATGCCGCAAAGACCGTGGCCATTTTGATCACCGATCCGGGCGGATAGAGCCCCATTATGGCTTTATTATACAGAGGTTTTCTTGGATCTTCAGACCACTTTTTCCACTCTTCCCTGGAAAGCCTCTTTGAGAATATTTCAAGCGGGAAGTCAGGTTTGCTGGCAAGGGCTAAAATCTCCCCGGTCCTGCAGTCCTGAACTATGGCGGTACCGGTCTTATTCCTCAGCAGTTTTTCAATGTACTGCTGAAGTTCTATATCTATGGTCAAATAAACATCTCTTCCTTTAACGGCTTCTTTCCACTCCTCTTTTTTATAATCTGATATCTTATTTCCCTTCACATCTTTTATCTCTTTATAGAAGCCTTTTTCACCTCTCATTATCCTGTCATAAATATATTCTATACCCTCTTTTCCTATCAGGTCGCCGTATGAGATGTCGTCTTTTATCTCTTCTCTTTCTCGTGCCTCTCCAAGATAACCGATTATATGAGGCGCGGAAACGATCAGAAATTTCCTCGTCCATTCCTTTTTTATCTGAATTCCGCGAAGCCCGCTTTTCATCTCGGTAAGGGCTGAATACACAGAAAAGTCAATATTTCTCTGTAGCCTGTAATATCTGTCCTGATATACTCTGGGATCTGTCAATTCGCTTATAATTGAATCTCTTTCAAGCCCGAGCTTCTCTGTAATGAACTCTATCGACCGTTCACTGTTTAAAAAATGTTCAGGTATGACATAAAGGTTAAAAGCGTACTGGTTATCGACCATAAGTTTCCCGTTCCTGTCTAATATCCTTCCCCTGGACGGCTCAGTCACGACCGTCCTTACCCGGTTAAGTTCAGATCTCAATTTCAGCCTTTCATCAAAGTACTGAATGTACACGATCCTGATCAGGATTACCAGAAATAGTGCGATTGAAACATAGAAGATATATTTAACTCTGGAATTATTCACTTTATCTCGTAGGCTTTAGAGTCTGAAATATTACGGCTGCCGCCATTGTGTAAACCGCGCTTGGAATTATGATGAATATAAGATTTTTGATAAAAGGTATGGATGAAGCTGTTACCGTGTATATTAAAAGGGCTGAGAAAGATATAGAGTAAATGTAAAGCAGAGTTCTTTTATAAGACGGAGTGTATACCGATGCTCTTTTGTAGAACGAAACGAAGAAACAGACTATGGAGTATGTAAGTGACGAAATACCTATCACATCTCCTGCAATGGAATCTATTATAAGACCGGCTGAGAATCCCCATGCGAGAGAGATCTGAGGTCTGGGGTCGTGAAGAGATCTTCTAATCAGCAGTATAAGCAGAATATCGGGTTTGACCCCCAGCACGGAATACAGTGACGAGTATCTGATGCTGACCCAGATGATGAGCGAAAGAAGGATCGCGAACTTTATGTGCTGCTTTATCATTCCTTTTTTGTCCTTCTCATAACAAAAACATCTTCGATAGTATCCATGTTCTGAGCGAAAGATAGCAGTATTTTTTTGTTAATAGTTGCCGAAGAGTCTGAAACCGAAATTACAGTTCCTACAAGCAGGTCAGGCGGGTAAACCTCCGAAAAATCGGCGGTAAAAATATTTTCGCCGATATTTACATTAACGCCCTTTGCGATCTCCTCGATAGCAGCGGTTTCGCTGTTTAAGGGAGCCAGAATTCCGTACGCTCTGTTTATTTCTGTCCTTACAGCTATTTTGCCTGTTCTGCCTGAAATAAGAGATACCCGGGATGTACTTTCACCGGCAGTTTCAATAAAACCGATCACACCGGCTTCAGTTATAACAGCGTCACCGGGACCGACGCCCTTTTCCCTCCCCGCATTAATCAAAAGTATCGTTCGGGTGCTTCCGGGGGATATTCCTGCGATACGCGCATAAACGAACTCGAAGGAATCGCGTTCCTGTATGGAAAGCATCGATCTGAGCCTGTAATTTTCCTCTATTGCTGATTCGACGGCTTCGGAATTATTTTCAAAATACATAATTTTAGTTTTAAGATCAGCTAACTCTTTCTGCATCGCGCTTTTTTCACGGAATGAGAAATAATCGTAGTTGATCAGGCTGTAAGCGTCAAGCCCGTATGAGCTGAGTGTGTCATTGAAAGAGGAATCATTGAACATTATGAGAAAAACAGAAAAAAGTACTGCCGCGGATAAAAATATCCACTCTCTGTATATCACATATCTCGGTGTTGTCTTCATAGATCTCTATTTGAGGACCCGTATCATTCGTTCAGCAGTATTTTGTAGTACTTGTTCATATCCTCAAGAACTTTGCCTGTCCCTCTCACCACGCATGTCAGCGGATCTTCGGCCAGGATCACAGGAAGATCGGTTTCTTCCTGAAGCTTAATATCGAGTCCTTTAAGAAGAGCTCCTCCGCCCGTCAGAACTATTCCGCGGTCTCTGATGTCCGATGAAAGTTCGCCGGGAGTTTTTTCGAGAGCGCTCTTTACTGCCTGAACTATTGCATTAACTATAGGCGCGAGCACCGCCCTGATCTCTTCGGATTTTACTTCTGTTTCCTTTGGAAGTCCGGCGATCAGGTCTCTTCCTTTGGCTGATTTGACAAGTTCTTTCTCCAGAGGAGCCGCTGATCCTATTTCGATCTTTATGCTTTCGGCGGTCCTTTCACCTATAAGAAGTTTATGCTCGCTTCTCATATAGTCGATTATCGCCTCGTTCATTTTGTTACCGGCGGTCCTTATCGAGTTCTCGGAAACTATTCCGCTCAAAGAAATTACAGCTATTTCAGTTGTTCCGCCGCCTATATCGACCACCATCGAGCCTTCCGGCTGATCTACAGGCAGTCCTACGCCGAGCGCCGCCGCCATAGGTTCGGATATGAGAAATACTTCTCTGGCTCCCGCGTTCTCGGCCGCGCTTCTGATTATCCTTTTTTCCGATTTTGTCACCCCTGAAGGCACGCAGACTATCATTCTCGGCCTGCCTGTGAAAGCTCCGGTCCGGATCTTTTTTATGAACTGCCTTATCATTTCCTCGGCGATCTCATCATCATCTATAACACCGTCTTTCATCGGCCTTATCGTCCTTATGGCTCCGGGAGTTTTTCCCTCCATGCTCCTCGCTTCATAGCCTATCGCGATAACTTTCTTGAGCCTTTCGTCCCATGTCACGACTGACGGTTCATCCACAACGACACCCCTGCCCTTAACATAAATGAGGGTATTGGCGGTACCGAGGTCTATCGCCACATCATGCGAAAAGAAATTGAATATTGAAAGAAAGTCCATAATTTATCCTGTTTTTTATTTCAATTAGTGTCTGAAATGTCTGTTCCCCGCGAATATCATCGCAATGTCAAGCTCGTCGCAGGCATTTATCGAGTCTGTGTCGTTCTGGGACCCGCCCGGCTGAATTATATATTTGATTCCGTATGAAGCAGCTGTTCTGACAGTGTCGTCGAAAGGGAAGAAAGCGTCGCTGGCAAGAACTGTGTCTTCTGAAATTATCTTTCTGAAATATTCTTCGAACGGTACCGTGATGCCGAGTGTCCTATGCTCGTACTCAAGGTTCTCCCTTGCTTTGGTCACCGCGAGCTTTCTTAACGAATCCACCCTGTTTGGCTGACCGGCGCCCATACCGAGCACCTGATAACCGGCAGGCGTCCTTCTGCACAGAACGATCGCGTTAGATTTTGTATGCTTGCAGCATTTGTAGGAAAATTCAGCGAGTTTCTTCATCTCATCGCCGAACTGAGCTTTTGTAACAGTATCAAGTCTGGAGAATAGTTCATTGTCGGCAGTCTGGTAAAGATATCCGCCGTCTATTCTCTTAAGATTGAAATCTTTTGCTTTCCTCGACGATCCAAGGTCGATCTTGAGGACCCTGACATTCTCAAAATTTTTCTTTTTCGTAATATATTCGAGGGCTTCAGCGGAGAATGACGGCGCAATTATGACCTCGATGAATTTTCTTTTTATTTCGGACTCGATCAGCTTATCGTTCTCGACGGTGAAGGAAAGGTGCTTAACCTCGTCCCCGCGGAAGAACCTGAGCGTATCCATGTCGAACTCGCGGTTGAAAGCGACAACTGAGCCCATGGCCGAGATCGGGTCGGAGAACCACGCTTTCTCTATCGCGTCCCTCAGGTTCTTTCCTGTAGCGGCGCCGCACGGGTTCATATGCTTGATCACAACGGCCGCCGGTTCGCCGAACTCCAGCACCGTGTCTAAGGCAGCCTGAGCATCCATATAATTGTTGTAGGACATTTCTTTTCCGTTGACCATTTCCGCGTTCGCCAGAGTACCTTCTGATACTCCGTCAGGGAACAGGATACCTTTCTGGTGCGAGTTCTCCCCGTACCTCAGGATCCTTCCGTTCTCCAGAACGACGGTCTTTTTAACCTTTTCAGCCAGGGTTCTTTCAAGATATTCCGATATCGCGGCGTCATATTTCGCGGTTTTCGCAAAGACCTTTCTCGCCAGTTGCTGCCTGAATTCCAGCGAAGTGCCTCCAAGCCTGTCGTATTCCTCAACGAACTTAGCATAATCGGCGGGGTCGGTGATCACAGTGACATATTTATAATTTTTCGCGGCGCTTCTGATCATCGTCGGTCCGCCTATGTCGATGTTCTCGATAGCAACTTCAAGCTCGACATCAGGTTTAGCAACGGTGTTTTCGAACGGATACAGGTTCACCACCAGAAGATCGATCATTCCTACCCCGTTCTCAAGAGCCTGTTTCATGTGTTCATGATTATCTCTTACCGCAAGTATCCCGCCGTGAACTTTAGGGT
>JAQVNT010000086.1 GCA_028702975.1 Candidatus Delongbacteria bacterium | reverse complement strand
ACACTGATACTTCTCATGTTGCTTTCATGAACAACTGTTTTATCGACAGTACTCATGTTACAGGAACAGATAACATATTTTCAGATCCTGATTTCGGAGGAGAGTATGATAACGGCGATTTTAGTCTAGAGTCAACTTCTCCCTGTATCAACGCGGGAATGATTGTTGAAGGAATTCATACCGGCGCATACGACTCGAAAGTCATATATTATTACGGTACGGCGCCGGATATCGGATCGGCGGAGTATTATCAGGAACTTACAGCTCCGTCAAATGTGACCACTACTGTTTCAGCGACGGATATTACTTTCAGCTGGAATGCTGTTGACGGATACTCCTACTACAAGGTCTATGCTTCTGACAGTGCTTATTCGGGCTTTTCTGTAGTAGCTCACAGCTCAGACCTAAGTTATGTAGCTTCGCTGACGCCTGCGAAAAAATTCTTCTACATAGTGGCTACGACAGAGCCGCCGTTAAAAGTATATGTGAACGAAGTGTCAGCTGATAAGAACGCGGACCCGGCTCCTTCGGTTAAAAAGAGAAATATCAGAATAAACGACCGTTCCGGGACAAGATAAGACTCGTTTTATAATTATTTTTAAGAGCCTCTGAAATCAGGGGCTTTTTTTATGCTTGAGTTTTTATTATATTTTTCTTAATTTCATTTGAATTTAAGCGGAGCCGAGCAAATGTATTCAGAAGAAAGACCGTGGGGCAGTTTTACCATCCTTGAAGAGAGTGACAGATATAAGGTCAAAAGAATAGATGTCAAACCCGGACAGAGATTAAGTTATCAGTCGCACAAAAAAAGAGACGAGCTCTGGATGATAGTTCAGGGAACGGCCGTGATCACCATTGACGGAAAAGAGATCGAAAAGAAATACGGCGAGTTCGTCACTATCAAAAAAGAACAGAAACACAGGATCGAGAACAAAGGCAGTGAGAATGTATCATTTATCGAGATACAGACGGGGTCATATTTCGGGGAGGACGATATAATCAGATATCAGGACGATTACAGCAGGATATAGTGTTTTAGTAATATAAAATTAATATTAAAATATCTTGACTATAAACGGCAATATCTTTATTTTTACCGCGCTTTTATAAATGTAAGTAATTAATTTAATAATAAATCGGAGGAAAAATGAAAGCCTATCACGCCAGAGAAATAAGAAACATCGCTATCGTCGGACACAACTCCGTCGGTAAAACGATCTTGGCTGAGAGCATAGCTTTCCACACAGGTAAGATCACCCGTATGGGCAGTATTGACGACGGAACAACAGTTTCCGATTACTCGCAGAACGAAATTGAGAAAAAATACTCGATCAGGTCTTCTCTTCTGGCGATCGAGAACAAAGATATCAAATACAACCTGATAGACTGTCCCGGTTATGCCGACTTCATCGGTGAAACACACAGCGCGATCAAAGTAGCTGATTCGATACTTATCACTTTGTCAGCCGCAAGCACTCAGGGTATGGAAGTAGGTACCGAATTGGGATTTGAAATTGCCCGTCACAACAATAAACCAACAGCTTTTTTCATAAACAAGTGCGACTATGAAAACGCAGACTACGACAAAGTTATATCGAACCTTCAGACAGCTTTTTCGTCATCGGTAACTGAAGTACAGTTCCCTGTAGGCAAAGGCGAAACCTTCCACGGCATAATTGACATCTTCGACATGAAAATGTATGTAATGGAGAACGGAAAACCGGCGGCAAAAGATATTCCTGATAATGTAAAAGCAAAAGCTGAAGAAATTAAAGCCGCCCTCGTAGAGAACATTGCGGGCTCTGATGAAGAACTCATGAACAAATATCTCGAAGCAGGTGAACTTTCTCCGGAAGAATTCAACACAGGCTTCAAGAAAGCTTTTACCGACGGAGCCATATTCCCTGTCTTCTGCGGAAGCGCTTTAAAGGGCGTCGGCGTCAACTCGCTGATGGATAAATTCGACAGCATATTCCTTTCACCTGCAGATATAAAAACGACCGTTACGGATAAGGACGGCGAAAAAGAGATCGCTACCGACGAAAGCAAACCATTCAGCGCATTCGTATTCAAAACTGTAGCTGAGGCTCATGTGGGCGACCTGACCTTCTTCAAGATCGTTACAGGCAAGCTTTCGGGCGGATCGGACATAAAGAACGGCGACAATGTTGAAAGGATCGGACTTCTTAATGTGGTGACAGGCAAAACAAGGCATGAGACGAACGAACTTTTTGCCGGCGATATCGGAGCTGTTGTCAAGCTGAAATACACTAAGACGAATGATACTCTTTCGGATAAATCAGTGAACTATACAATAAAACCGATCGAAGTTCCTAAGCCTCTTATGTGGGAAGCTGTGAAGACGAAAGATAAAAAAGACGATGCTAAGATCGGTCAGGCTTTACTTGCCTTGTCGAACGAAGATCCTACATTCGGATATAAGATCGATCCTGAAATGCACGAGACTATAATTCATGGTCAGGGAATGAAGCATTTAGAGACTATGATCGAAAAATTAAAAGAGAGATTCAATATTGAGATCGATATTGCCGAACCAAAAATACCTTACAGGGAAACGATAACAGGTAAAGCTGAAGGTTCGTACCGTCACAAAAAGCAGTCAGGCGGTAAGGGACAGTTCGGTGAGGTACACATGAGGGTCCGTCCAAAAGGAAGAGGCGAAGGCTATAATTTTGTCGATTCCATCACAGGAGGATCGATCCCCGCAAGATTTGTTCCGGCTGTTGAAAAAGGCGTGAACGAAACAATGGTCACAGGTGTTATATCAGGATCGCTGGTAGTTGACCTTGAAGTTGAACTGTTCTTCGGAAAATTCCACGATGTCGATTCTTCAGAAATGGCTTTTAAGATCGCTTCCAGAATGTGTTTCAAAGATCTTTTCAAGAAAGCGAATCCTATACTTCTCGAGCCTATCTATAATATAAAAATATCTGTGCCTGAAGAATATACAGGCGATGTTATGGGAGATATATCATCAAGGAGAGGAAGACCGGAAGGCATGGAATCAAAATCCGGCAAACAGCTGATAACCGCTAAAGTGCCTCTAAGCGAGCTCTACAGATACGCTACTACTTTGAAAACCATGACCCAGGGAAAAGGATCGTTCGAGATCGACTTTGACCATTACGAAGTGGTTCCATACGAAGTTCAGCAGAAGATCGTTGAGAAATACGAGGCCAGTAAAGGTCAGGAAGAGGAAGAATAGAATGAACATTCAAATGGTTGACATGAAAAAAATGTACGAAGAGATAAGGTCGAGAGTTGAGCCTAAGGTCTCCGAAGTACTTTCAGGCGGATATTACATAGGCGGACCGGAAGTAAAAGCTTTTGAAGAAAAAGCCGCCGCATACATAGGCGTGAAACACGCGATAGGCTGCGCGAACGGAACGGACGCGCTGCAGATAGCTATGATGGCGCTGGATATAAAACCGGGCGACGAGATCATAACGACGCCGTTCACCTTCATAGCTACGGCCGAGACGATAAGGATACTCGGAGCGACATCGGTCTTCGTGGACATTGATCCCGAGACCTACAATATCGATCCTGAAAAGATCGAGGCCGCCATAACGCCGAAAACGAAAGCGATCATACCCGTTCACCTTTACGGCCAGGCCGCCGATATGGACAGGATCAATGCGATCGCTAAAAAGCACGGCATCGCCGTGATAGAGGACAACGCGCAGGGTTTCGGCGCAAAATACAAGGGGAGAATGCTGGGTTCAATGTCTGATATTGCAACTGTGAGCTTCTACCCTGCAAAGAACCTCGGCGCCGCAGGAGACGGCGGGCTTATGCTGACAAACAGCGACGAGCTTGCCGCAAAGGTAAGGATGATAGCCAATCACGGTCAGAACGAAAGGTACAAACATCATGTTCTTGGCGTAAACTCGAGACTGGACGCTATTCAGGCCGCAATTCTGAACATCAAGCTCGATTTTCTCGATCAGTGGAACGAGAAGAGAAGACAGGCCGCCGCAAGATATAAAAAGAACCTTGAGAGCACGGCGATAATTCCTTTCGAGCATCCGGACAGTTATCATATCTATCACCAGTTCTCAATACAGGTAAAATCGAGAGATGACCTTCAGAGATATCTGACAGATAACAAGATACCGTCAGCCATTCATTATCCGATACCGCTTCATCTCCAGCATGCATTTGCTGATATGGGGCTTGGAAAAGGTTCTTTCCCGACAGCTGAGAAAGTAGCCGAAGGAATAATCTCTCTCCCGATGCATCCGCACATCACGAATGAGGAGATCGACTATATCTCCGATAAAATTAAAGAATTCTACAATTAAATTTCAAAGGGGTCTAAAACGACCCCTTTTTTTTATCATTAAAAGTTATCTTATAAAGAAGGTGCATCGCCTATCCAGAAGAAAGGCAAAGCCAGCTGCAATCCGACATCGCTGTTCCATCCGGATAATGTGTTGTAGTCAGCATCAACGATAGCAAAACCGATCAGACCTGCGAACGCTGAAAATTTTGGACAAAGATAATAATTTTCTTTGTTCCTACTTAGAGAAAAGCCTATTCCTCCCCCATATACCGTGATAGGATCTATATCATTGAGAAAACCACCCGGGTCAGGAATTCCAATCCATCCTCCCTGAACCTCAAGATAGTAACTTAAAAACACTTCTTCCTTATTGTGTCCGTAAGGTTTCTTCATTCCTATAGTTATGTTCCTGAACAACATGTTCGCAGGCTGGTTACCTATAACACCGAGACTTAATTTGGGCGATACGACAATATGCTCCCTAAAATCCCAGGACACTCTTAACCCCGGACTTAAATAATAACGGTGTTCGCAAATAGATATCTGTATAAAAGTTATAACTAACAGAAGCAGCAGTTTTCTTCTCATATCAATTCCAAATTAATGCTTTGACCTAAAATTAAAATAATATTTGGGTATTGTCAAGATTTAAGATTTCGCACTCTCATTTCGTCCCTCATATAGAATCTGATCAATGCCACCAGAACGATCACGATGACAGCGCAGATGATAAAACCGGCCCTTCCGCCCCATCTGTCCGAAACTGAACCTGAGAACAGGTTTCCGAAAGGCGTTACCCCGCCGAATACCATAGTATAGACGCTCATAACTCTCCCACGGTACTTTGAATCGGAATTAAGCTGAAGTGTCGAGTTTATTGAAGTAAAGAACATAAGGTTGGCTATCCCGAGCAGTATCAGGAACACTACCGCCATACCGAAGTTTACCGAAAGACCGATGATTATCATGGCAATGCTTATCGCGTAAGGACCGTACCTGATCATCACTTTTCTGTCTATTTTGTGGGAAGCTGATGCGACGGTAAGCGCGCCGATGATCGAGCCTAAACCGAGTGCCGACAGCAGATAACCGAATCCCTGAGCATCGGTACCTAGAACGGATTTGGCCAGAACAGGCACGAGGATATTGAAATTTATTGCGAAAAGAGATACTACCGCAAGCACGATCAGAGGTCTGGACAGGATGATTTTCCCTCTTATATATTTTAAGCCTTCTTTGATCTCAAGAAGAACTGCTTTCCTTACAGTTTCAGTGTTCTCGATAACTCTGGGGTTGATGTAGTAAACGCTTATGAGAACAGCCAAGTATGATAAGGCATTGAACAGGAAGCAGAAACCGATCCCGAACTGGGAGATAAGCATTCCTCCGACTGCCGGACCGACGATCCTGGCGAGGTTGAAAGTGACTGAATTCAGAGCAATAGCGCTTGTCAGGTGGTGCTTACCTACAAGTTCTATCATAAACGACTGCCTTGTAGGCATATCCAGGGTTCTCACGAACCCCATGAGCACAGCTATGACCGCTATATGCCAGAAAACGACTGTTCCCGTCAATACGAGCACCGTAAGGATTCCGGCCAGCACCATTGCTGTAGACTGGGTCAGAAGTATTATCTTCTTCTTTGAGTGCCTGTCAAGATACACTCCCGCAAAAAGCGAGAACAGCATTACCGGAGTGAATTCAAGTGCGCCGATCAGGCCGAGAAGGAAAGGCGAACCGGTCAGCTCGTAAACGAGCCACGCCTGAGCAGTAGTCTGCATCCAGGTGCCTGAAAGCGAAACGCTCTGCCCCGTCCAGAAAAGACGGTAACTCTTATGCCTAAATGCGGGAAAAATCTTCTTTATATTGTATTTTAAGACTCTGTAACCTTGGACCATACTATTTCTCTTCTTCTATCCACATTTTCCATACTTCGGGAGCATCACCGGCCGCTGCTTTATTACCGTTCCTGACTATCGGAAGCTTAAGCATTTCCTGATTCTCCAAAAGCTCTTCTTTCACATCGAACTGAAGGTAGGCGAACTTTGACTTATACAGTTTTGATTCCTTATCAACCAGCTTCTGAGCATCGCCGACCGCCGTGATAACTTTCTCAAGCTCTCCCCTGCTCATCGGCTTTTCGTCAAGATCGACCGAATGAAATTTTATCCTCCGCTCGGAAAAAAATCTTTCCGCCTTTTTCGTCAGGCTGCTTTTTTTTCTGCCGAATATCTGAATGTTCATTATTTTCCCCTCACAAAAAGAAAGTCCCGCCGGAGCGGGACATTTTCCTTAGAATGTCGTCGTGTCCGCGAAATTAAAATCTTTTATTAGCATCGTGGGCACTTTAACATTCGACGACATATTCTCCTCTTTCCCCAAAAGCAGAA
>JAQVNT010000085.1 GCA_028702975.1 Candidatus Delongbacteria bacterium | reverse complement strand
TTCCCTGTTTTCGCGATCTTCACCGTAGCCGCGCTTTATGAACTTTTCGAGTGGATATTCGCCTTCTCGACCGATCCCGAAGCCGGCATGACCGTGCTGGGAAGCCAGGGCGATGTCTGGGATGCGCAGAAAGACATGCTCTCTGACGGCCTTGGCGCTATCACAGCAATGCTGCTTTTCTTTTTCATGAACAGAAAAGAGATAGGCGAGAAGATTAAATGAAAATTCTGAAAAAATATAAAGTTTTCGACGGCGATTTTTCTCATTTCTACATTACCGAGTTCGAGGACAAGACCGGTGCGGTCAAAAAATGGGAATTTCTCGAGCGGGCACGGGACACCAAAGCTGTCGTAGTTAACGCTTACCACGAAGATAAAGTGATTCTTGTGAAACAGTTCAGATACCCGATCAACATGTTTTCGATAGAATTCCCGGCAGGGCTGATAGACAAGGGTGAAACACCCGAAGCTACAGCTTTGAGAGAACTTCTCGAAGAGACCGGGTATAAAGGTGAAATCACATCGGTCTCTCCACCCCTTTGCACATCGGCAGGCATCACATCAGAAATTATCTATATGGTCGATATAAAAGTGACTTCTAAAAGCGAACAAGAGCTTGATGACTCAGAAGAGATCGAAGTACTTGAGTTCGACAGGCACGAGGTTAAAGCTGAACTCACCGATTACCTTAAAGCCTATCCGGACTGCTCACTTGACGCAAGGGTCTGGGCTGCTTATTTTGAAGAATAAAAAAAAACCGATGCACTTGCATCGGTTTCTATAACTACTATCTAACTAATTAAAGTCTATAGCGGAGTTACTTTGTTGGCGCACGGACCTTTCTGTCCCTGTCCAATTTCGAATTCAACTTTCTGACCGTCTTTCAATGTTGCGAATCCGGTAGTCTGAATTTCTGAGTGGTGAACGAAAAGATCTTTTCCGTCATCATCGTTTGTGATAAATCCAAAGCCTTTGTCGGCGTTGAACCATTTTACAGTACCTTTACTCATGTTTTTCCTTCCTTGTGTATGGTGAATGTTGTAAGATCTCTATCATCGTATTCACCTTTACGATGACGAAATATTGGTTTTTCAGCACTTTTTATGTTGTCATAATAATGCAGAGTGAATAATACCTATATTCTGACAAATGCGCAACTGTTATTTTCGAAATATTTATATATCTTTTTCCCAGCTCCTGTCCTTGCGGTCATACTTCTTTTTAGGCTCGATCGTCCTTGATTTTTTGACGTTCATGCGCCTGAGCTGTTTTATGAGTTCAGTCCTGTCTATAACGACAGTATTCTCATCTTTTTTCTTTAATATCTTTCTTAATCTCTTTTTTTTCAACTTTCATTTCCTTTTCTTCTTCTCCTTCGCAGTCCTCTTTCTTAAGCTGAGGTACAGCTTTGGCTTTTGCCAGCTCACGGTCTTTTGTTACAGCTTTTCTGAAACTTACCAGCTTGATATAAGGTTTGAATTCCTCCTTTTGCGGATCAAGTCCGAAAGTCATATTTTTAGCATGCCCCTCGTTCCATAACTCCACGCTCTTTTCATACTGCCCGGTCTTCTCGTAGAGCTTCACCAGCGACGGGAAAAGCAGCTGATAGTGGTGTTCATACTCCGCGTTCGCTTTTGCGTCCTCCAGCATCTTTATAGCTTCGGCGTCCTTGCCCTGTTTTTCCAGCGCGTCGGCCTGAAATGCGATGCTGTTATAGCAAACATGGCCTTTTGCCTGAGCATGTGTTCCTTCCGCTTTCTTCACTTCCGATTTAGCCGCGTCGCCCGCAGCGCTGACTGATGCTGCTATCGCAAGCACCATGAGCATTTCGATCATTTTTTTCATTTTTCCACCTCATTTATTTTAAATAATTTTTTGCTGTTACGGGTTGTGACCTCGGCCACCTCTTCAACTGACACCCCTTTTATCTCTGCTATCTTTTCTGCTATCAGCTTCAACTTTGACGGATCGTTCCTTTTCCCTCTGAATGGAACAGGCGTGAGGAACGGAGAATCGGTCTCAAGAAGAATGTTCTCCAAAGGTATCTGTCTTATGACTTCTTCCCTGTCGTTGTTCTTGTAAGTAATATTGCCCGTGAACGAAATGTAAAAACCTTTCTCGATCAGCCTGAGGGCATTTTCGGCATTTCCCGCGTAGCAGTGAAATACTCCTTTATATTTCAAAGAGACCTGATCTATAATATCGAAAGTTTCTGTATCAGCCGACCTTGAATGCACAATCACGGGCATATCGTTCTCCAGCGCGATCTCAAGCTGCCTTATGAAGAATTTCTTCTGTAATTCAAGCGGAGCTCTGTCCCTGTAAAGATCTATTCCCGTTTCTCCGATCGCGACAACCTTGGGATGCTGAATTAATGTTTTGAGAACTTCTAAGTCTTTTATATCGTGCTCAGCCGCATCGTTGGGATGAAAACCGCAGGCTGCATAGATCCTTTCGTGCCTTTCGGCAAGCCCGATGCACTTGAGGCTGGTTTCAAGATCGACGCCGGCATTAATTATTCCTTCAATGCCCGAACTGAGAAGCTGCTCGATGAGCTCATCCCTGTCATTGTCGAAATCTTCAAAGTATAAATGCGCGTGGCTTTCAAAAAATTTCATAGTTAACCGAGTAACAGTCTTAAAAAGAAATTGATAAAAGGATTGATCAATGCGCCGATTATGGAATAATTCATGATGCTTCCCAGAAAAAGGAGCCCGATCAGAACATACATGCCGTACCGGCTGAAGGACTCATATTTTGCCGCCTGCTCATAAGATAAAAAACCCATGATGATCTTCGATCCGTCGAGTGGAGGTATCGGTATCAGGTTAAATACCATCAGAACAGTATTGATCAGCACAGCGTAAACAAAGAAAGCGTCAACAAAATTCATCTCGTTGGTAAAGAAACGCATCTGGACATCGTATTTTTCAACAAATCCTAATGTAACGAGTATTCTGAACAGGATCACGCTTGCCGTTATTAGTATCAGATTCGAAACAGGTCCTGCCGCGGCTGTTATCGCCATTCCTTTTTTCGGGTTCTTGAAGTTATATGGATTGACAGGCACTGGTTTAGCGCCCCCGAACATAACTCTCCATCCCGTCATGAACCCCAGCATCAGCGGCAGAAGAACTGTCATATACGGATCTATATGCGGTATCGGGTTGAGCGTAAGCCTTCCCATTTTGTGCGCCGTATCGTCCCCAAGCTTAAAAGCAACCCATCCGTGAGACACTTCGTGGAATACAACGGAGAAAAGCAGAACAATGATCATTATTATAATGTTGGGGTCCATATCAGAAATCGTAAGTTAGTGTTAATTTATTCGTAACATTACCTTCAGGATCAAAGGTCTGAGTTACCTGAGCTTTAACGGCCGATGCTTTGGCTGATGCGTTGAGAGCGCTTATAAAGTGGTTGAGGGCTACTCCGCCCAGAGTATAATAGAACCATGTGTCTGAATTTTCAGCGGAGATCCTTATATCGTCATACCTTTCCCTTTTCGCATCGGATTGCCAGTCCCAGAAGTCTTCTTCATCAGTATATCTTTCCGGAAAATACCTGTCGATGTTCCTCTGTTCGTTAAATTCGAGCGTGTTGTCATAATTTGAGATGTGGACCCAGTAGCTGTCGGATTTACCTGAAGCATTAACTCCCGCGTAGATCTCGGCGAAATCCCTGTACTCGTCGGTCCTTACTCCTGAGTAATAGTTTAATCCCGCTGCGGTTCCGATCATCAGCACATCGGTCAGAAGGAATATTGCGGCCTGCTTTTTATACCCGAGCTTATACTCTCCCCATCCCGGTATTAAAAGCGATCTCCAGAAATAAGAAAATCCGTCATTACTGCCTGACTTTGCCTTTGAGGTCCGTCCGTACCTGTCGTAGGCGTTCAAGGGTAAAAGAAACGCGATGATCAGTACAGCCGATATGAATTTTATTCTGCCTTTCATTACCATCTCAGTGAATAGGTCACTTTATAATTTTCAAGTCCGATAGCTTCGCCTTTTTCGCTGTTCTCTATGCGGAGCTGTGTATCAATCTGATATTTCTTTTTTATAACATATGAAGCGTCAAAAGCCGATGCGACATGATTGAGCAGTGTTACCATCAGGAAATTCTGGCCCATCTCGTAAGCCTCGTTCGTCTTGTTCCTCAGGTCCTCATAAAAATCCACCTGCGGAGAAGTATAGCCGTTCTCTGTGTAGTCAAAAACTCCATCCTTAAGCTTGGGCCTCTCGAGTACCTGATATGTTCCGTCCGATGCCATGATCGAGTCCTGCACCATCACAACTGTTCCGTCCGCGTTATAGTCATAGCCGTTGAAGTCGTTCCATCCGCATGAAAACTGGTGGTATTTACCTATCATCTCGTAATACTGCTGAGTTTTTGTTTCCGGCAGGTTGTGGGTGAACTGATTGGCGTTCCCTTCAAGCTGGAGCGGAAGACCGTTGAAACCTTCTTTGTATGAAAGCGCCAGAAAATCATAAACCGCCAGACTGTCCTTAAGCTCATGCGTCCAGTTGTCCCTGTCAGAGAAATATTCGTAGCTCCAGTAGTCGGCTGCATTGAATTCGTCACCGGGAACGAGGCTGTTCTTGTTCTGAAGCCAGCTTATAACATTCTGGGTCATGCCTAAAAGCCCGCCGTAATAGAGCTGCTCGTCAAAATTAGCGTCCGCGTAATCCCTGTACTCGTCCCTTCTGTCGTCACCGTCGCTCTCATAATAATACCACATGGAAAGTGTAAATACCTCGATCCCGAAGAAGACGCCGCTCCTGATATAGTCCTTACCGTAGAACTCGCCGGCTCCGGGAACCAGAAGTGAAAGTCCGGCTGCTACGAGAGGACTTTTACCGTCCCTGTATTCCGCTTTTTTCTTGGATTTGATCCTCGGAGTAATTCCCTCAGTCTCGAGTGATGATCCTTCGGTTCCGTCCTGGGCTAATAAAAGATCGTTCAGTCCGGAAAACTTCATGCCGGGGTCTGAATATGCGGCTGATATCATCACCGCGATCATAAATATTGTTGTAATAGTTCTCTTCATCTTTTATCCCTTTAAGTTTATTAAAATTCCGGAAAATCGAACAACACGGTCAGATAGTGCCTGATCTCTCCGCCGTAATCAACTCCTTCGGTCTCGAACTCGTCAAGACCGTAGGCGGCGCTGAATTCGACCGACATCGGCATTCCGTAGAACAGCGATCCGAAAAGCCTTATGTTTATCCCTATATCCTTTTTAAGTCCGTCGAACGCCGAGCTGAACTCTTCTTTCGTCCAGGCCGTTCCCGCCTCCGCGAACAATCCCAGATAGAGATTCTTGAAATTGTAGAAACCAAGCCTCTTATCCGTTCTCTCAACTATCGGGAAACGGAGGTAAAGTCCGGAGTACAGAGTTTTTGTCCCGCCTAAGCTGTAGAACGAATATCCTTTCAGCCCCGTCAGACCTCCTAAGTAATTGTAATAGAACGAATCGATATCATCGTCATCAAGATAGGCGCCTTTAAATTTCAATGTCATTCCCGTACCAAAAGGAAGCCCGAAATGCTCGTTAAGCGAAGCCGTATAAAAATTATAATTGTATTTGAGGTAGTCTTCCTGAAGCGTTCCGTAATCCGAATTTAAGCTGAATCCCTGAATGAAATCGGTCAAATGTCTCGAATATGTGAGTTTCCAGCTCCTTCCGAACCTGGGGTTTATGTAGTCGTTATAATCGAATTTAGTCCTGTTTATCCCGAGATTGAAATGAAAACTTCTCTCTTTGTAATATGTATATTGCAGAATGTAATCGCCGTAATCCCCTTTCGCGTCGTTCCTGATATAAGCGAAATAGCCGTCAAAATCGAACTTTCCGAGCTTTCCCGTAAGTAACTTCGGCATGAAAGTCATAGGCGTTTTAATACCGAAATCGAACTCCTTGAGGTCGTATGTAAAATCTATGCCGTTCTCCTGATATATGGGAATGTCGTTCCCGAATTCATCCTCGTAAGAATCAACGATTATGCTTTCATCGAGAAAAGTATTGTCATCGTGCTTTACGACATTTATACCGAAACCGTAAAGTGTAGGCAGCAGGAATTTATATTCTGCGGTCGCGAATAAATCGTAATCACCGTTGCCCGGAGCATAACCGAACCCTCCGAAAAGGGATATTTTTTCGAGATAGTCGTTGACCATGAAATACATCCCGGGCTTGAATTTTCCGTCATCGAAAGCGATCCTCGGCATGACGAGAATGTGCTCGAATTCGTTCCCGTAATTTTCCGACTTTTTAAGCCTGTCCGGTTCGGGAACAAATCTGTATTCTGACGACATGATCTTCATATCCCTGTAGTCTGATACCTTATCTTCATTTTCACTCAGACCGAGCGAATGAATGTTCATCTTTATGCCTTTATAGTTGGCATAGACCAGGTCGGTCCCGTTCGCGTCAGGATACAGAGCTCCGCCCCTGACATTCGTTACGGGAAAAGTCTCTCCGGTGGTCAGATCATACCTGTAAATGTTAAATATTCCTGTCCTGTCGCTCGAAAAATAAATTGAGGTGAAATCGTGTGAGAATACCGGGTCCCTGTCATCGTACGGGCCAAAGATCAGTTCGGTTTCCGTTCCGAGCGTGTCAACGAGAACTATATTTCTGCCGAAAGAGCTTCCCGATCTGTCAATAAGCAGCTTATCGCCCTCCCTGTTCCACTGCGGAAGAAATAACTGCGTGCCGTCATCGTAATTCGTGATCTTTTTT
>JAQVNT010000084.1 GCA_028702975.1 Candidatus Delongbacteria bacterium | reverse complement strand
AAAGAATTCAACATGAAGAAAAGAAGCGAACTTAATGAAGTTTTCGAATCAATTAAGAAAGAGTTTGCTTCAGACATTACCGGACCTGCGTTCTGTAAAATATTTTATATTTCAAGCGTTACCGAGGGATTATGGGTCGAGGCCGGATACCCCGTATCAGATATGGTGCAGTCAGGCGGGGATTTTACACATAAGAACTACGAAGAGCTTAAAGTACTTTCACTTACTGCTGATAACGGCATTAAAAATCTCGGTGAAAAGTATTCAGAAGTTTACGGGTATGCGCATAATAAAGGACTTATTTCAGACGAATTTGTCATTGAAGTCTATCTCGAAGCGAATACGGAAGGACCTGTCGAACTCTTGTTCGTAGAACACCTCTGGACAGAATTATTTTTGAACAACTGCCAAAAATGCCTGACCGATAAGGACTGTGCGGAGATATGCAAATATGCCGACGAAGCCGAGAAGGCACAGGCTGTGAACGAGAAATTCGAGCGTATCAAAAAAATGGTCGATATCGTTGATAGGAACCGTGAGCAGGTAAAATACGATATTCTGTCAAAGTGTTCACACATATTCCCAAAAGAACAGCTTCATAAACTCCGTGATACCTACCTCGAATCCGAAAAGAACGGAAAAGATCCCGTCGATGCGGTAATAGAATTCATGAACAACGATCCGGGCTGGAATGAGCCTCCTGTCAGAAAGGGAAATGAAATTTACTGCGAGAAAAAACCTTCAGACCCTAAAGCTTATGCTGAAGCAAAAACAGACCTCGAAAGAAAACAGGCTTACTGCTTCTGCCCCATCATAAAGCCGAATATAGATAAAGGAATGCCCAAGTCGTACTGCTATTGCGGAGCCGGATGGTTCAGGCAGCAGTGGGAAGCCGCAACAGGCAAAGAGGTAAAGGTCGAAGTGCTCACTTCAGTCCTGAACGGCGATGATAAGTGCAGCTTTAAGGTAATACTGCCGGAGTAGCTATTTTACCAGCAACATTTTCTTACTCAGCTTTGTATTTCCCGTCTCGAGGGTATAGTAATATATTCCGCTGTTAAGGTCGGATGCGTTGAAATTTACTGAATGATTTCCTGCAGATTTCTTTTCGTTTACAAGCTGTTTCACGAGCTGACCGCTCATGTTGAAAACCGATAGTGTGACCTGCTCTTCCTTTGGAAGCGAGTAGCTGATAGATGTTTCCGGATTAAACGGATTCGGGTAATTTTGGTGGAGAACTGTTAGATCAGGCATGTTATTTTCTTCCACTCCGCTCGGCATCGATATTGCCAGCGCCAGACCGCTTCCCGGGATCAAGGCTTCAATACCTTTTATTACAGGAGCAGCGGAAGCATCAAGCGAAACACTGCCGAAAGCAGAAGCGTACTCATCATACATCGGAACATATCTTGATTTATCCATAACTTTTATTGAAAGCTCATCTCCTTCCTGCCATGGAGTTGGAAAATTTGCGGGGTTGAAATAAATCACAGAATAAATTCCCTCAAGCATCGAGAATCCGCTTCCCGGCGAATTCTGATCTATTACTTCAGCAGGTCGTAATGGTATGTAGCATTCGAATTCAATACTGTCATAAGGAGTTCCCGCAAAGTCATAATCGTTGCCGTATTCATCAGTCACATGGTAATAGAAAACTCTAGGAACTGCACCTGCTAATTTTTCGTTCCCAGCCTCTGAAGTATTTTCTGATTTCACTCCGGAAGGCCATACCGTGCCGCTTGTAACTCCTGCTAAAAGCGGCATCCCCGGTTGTGTAACAAAATCACCCACCCATATACTTATCGCTTCGGCACAAGATTCGAATTGCTGCGTTTCAGGGTTGAATTTAGATATAAGATTACAATTCCCAATATTCTCTGCGATACCGGACGCTGTAGTAATATCCTGCTTTGTGAGAGGATGCACTATCGCATTCATATCTGTTCCAGATGTCGTTATCAGATTGTACTGCACAACAACGCTGTCGCCTGAAACTACGAAATTAAAATCGTTCTTTGCGTTGATCATCAGAGCGTCACCAGTCTGGACAGGCAGATCTGTGATCCATCCTAAAGCCGGATGGTAACCGCAGGTTTCCCAGCCCTGCTCAGTCGCGTTCCACTTCGAGACGGCATCAATATTCGTTCCCAGAGGATCAAGATCAGATGCTTTATCCCATCCGTTTCTAACCGGAATACCTACAAAATTCAGGTCAGTACCGGTTGTAGTGACGCAAGGATAAGTAAAAGTTTTTGATTCTGTCCCAGATGGTAATGCAAGCATCCATGGCATACCTGAATCCTCTAATCCAATGTCTTCAAATCCGAGATAAACCCAGTTTGATGTTGTGTCTTCTATCGTATATTCTGCCTGAGCTTCATAAAACCATTTTTTGTCGGTGTTATAGTCTCGTATCAGAACATAAAGAACATCACCAGTCTCCCAAGAACTGAAATGCTGCAGATCGACCATGCAGCTGCCTCTTAATGGACTATCAGGATCAGGAAACATCATTACATCGCATTGTGCCAGTCCATCAGATGGCTCGATCACCTCTCCGGGTATTCTTTGGAGCCAAGCTTTATAAGTTACATTGCTTATTGTTTCGTTCGTGTATTCTTCTGCACTATAGTTTACTATACCGAACACAATCACTTTTGATCCTGAGGCAAAAATACTTATTGCCATTAAAATCAAACCGACAAACATCAGCTTCTTCATAACACATCTCCTCAATTATATTCACTCTGTTATAGAATATACTAAGAAGTCGCTGAAAATCCAAATGAAATATTATTTTTATTTGTCGTAACCTTTTTCTTCTCTGAGTTTTAGAGCCTCAGAAAGTTTCATTCTTTCGGTTCCGTGACATTTGCAAGCGATACCGTCAACGAACGAATATACTATGGGCAGAACGAGCAGTGTAAGCACAGTGGCGAACCCAAGTCCGAATGAAATACTGATAGCCATAGGCTTCCACATTTTTACCGATTCTGACTGCGAGATAATCATCGGCATAAGGCCGAATATGGTCGTGACTGAAGTAAGAATTATTGGTCTTAAACGCGTCCTTCCGGCATTAATCAGACTGTTCCACCTGTCGATCCCTTTATCTCTTTCCTTGATGATAAAATCAACGAATACTATCGAATCATTTACAACGATGCCGGCCAGTGCGACGACCGATATCATCGAGAGCACCGAAAAAGGTGTATTTGTAGCTATCAGCCCAAAAATGACCCCTATGAAAGCGAACGGGATCGTTATCATAACTACCAGTGGTTTTATGTACGATTTGAACTGCGTTCCAAGTATCATATATATTACGATCAGAGCTATCAGGAAGGCGATATATAGCGAATTGAAGCTCTTTGCCCTTTCGTCACTTGAACCGCCGACTTCTATGCTGAAACCCGGATTGTTTTTTTCAAAATTCTCAAGAACTCCGGTAATGTTCTTTATCTTGTTGCCGAAAAGCAGTTCATTAGCTTCATCGGGAGTTCTCATATATGTCTTTCCGTCCTGAGTATACTCCCCTACATTCGCGGTTATGGTCACAGTGCGCTTTCCGTCCCTTCTTGAAATTCGTGATATAGTATTTGATATTTTGAATTCAGCTACATCTTTTAAGATGATCTTTTTCCCTGTTCGGGTGTTCATTTTCATGTTACGGACTTTTTCAACTGTATTAAACTGATTTTCAGGCAGTATGACCCTGATATTGTACTTGTCTGACCTTTCGGAATACTCCGAGACGACCTTTCCAACTGACGCCGTTCTTATGAAAGCCGCAAGCTCAGACACACCGACACCGTAGAGCGCAAGCCTGTCGAAATCGGGAAATATTTTCATCTCCTTCTTTCCCGCGTCAAAGTCATCATCTATGTCCTTGATCCCTGGGATCAGAGCAAGTGTGGATTTTACTTTTTCAGATATATCCTGAAGCTTTTCGAGATCGTCGCCTAATACCCTTAGCTCGACATCCTCGCCGGTGGGCGGTCCGGACCTGCCCGTTGCGAACTTGTAGCTTACGATGTCTGGCATGCTGTTCAAGAATTTTCTAATGGACGAAGTAACTACATTCAAATCCACCGTCAGGCTGTCGGCATCAATCAGGTCGAGTCTAAGCTCGATAAGATTAGTGCCCTCATCCCAGAATGCCCTGTCCTGCTGCTGACCCACATTTGAATTTAGAGCTTTGAAATTATCCTGATACGGCATGTTCATGACGAAATTTTCGATCACTTTAGTAAGTGAATCCGTCTTTTCGAGATGAGTTCCGGCAAATGTTTCAGCCTGAATAGTCAGTGTTGTCGGCGCGGTCTTCGGGAAGAACTCGAATTTTATCAGACCTTTCGCAACAGCTAAAAACGACGCGAAAAGAACTATGATCACGAGCGACATCACAATTGCACGCCTTTTGAGAAAACCTATCAGAAGCGCGCCGTATTTATTAACGAGTTTTTTATAGAAATGACCTTCAGCTTTCTTTTTGTCGTGAGGTTTTGAGAAATCGGCGAGGTGTGAAGGCAGTATCAAAAGAGCTTCGAATAACGACGCGAAAAGCGCGAGAGAAACTACTTTAGGGAACACATTCAGAAATCTACCCATGTGGCCTTCCATCATCAGAAGAGGCATGAAAGCTGCGACAGTGGTCAAAACCGCTGCGATCACCGGCCACATAACCTCGGTCGCGCCTTTAACGGCAGCTTCTTTAGGCTCCATTCCCTCCTCGATATTCCTGTGGACATTTTCTATCACCACAATCGCGTCATCCACCACCATGCCAAGCACGAGAACGAGCGCAAAAAGACTTAAATTGTTTATCGTTATACCGAAATACTGCATCATCCAGAATGTCATCATGAACGAGAACGGAATGCCCATTGCGGCAAATATCGCGTTCCTCCAGCCTATGAAAACAAGAAGTGTCAGGAACACAAGAATGATGCCGAGTACCGCAGAAGATGACAGTGTGCTGATGTTGCTCCTTACGCTTATAGAATCGTCGTTTACTACTCTCGCCTTAACATTATCATATTTTTCTGGCACGGTCTCAATATAACTCCGGATGTCTTTTATGATATCCAATATATTTCCGTCGGCGTTCTGATATATATAGAGGTTTAAGCTTTCCTTGCCGTCCAGCCTTGTTTTTACATTCATGTCTTCATAAGTATCGACTACTTTTGCTATATCTCTAATCCTCAAAAGCGACCCGTTATCAAAAGCTTTAAGCACGACATATTCGATCTGATCCGAGCTTTCGAACTGACCCATTGTTCTTACAAGCACTTCCGACTTTCCCGCAATTACGGTTCCTCCGGGCAGATTGAGATTCTTGGACTTTACTGCGTTCTCGATATCGTTAAAGCTTATGTTGAAATACTCCATTTTATTCAGGTCCGGCTCGATCCTGATCTCTCTCGTCTTCGCTCCTTTTATCTCGACTTTTGAAACATACTCGATCTTTGCAAGGTCGGCTTTAAGTTCTTCGCATATTCTTTTGATCCCGTCAGGTGTATAAGTTTCACCTTCGACAGCTATCGTACACACAGTTTTAAGTTCACGCATGCTCATATTCTGCATGTAGGGATCGGTAGCGTCTTCCGGCAGACCTCTGACCTTATCCAGTTCTCTCGACACATCGCCCCAGGCTTTGTCAATATCTGTGTTCGGCATCAGGTTTACGAATATTACAGCCCTTCCCTCGTATGCCGTCGAACTTATGTAGTCGATGTCTGTCATGTCGGCGAGTTCATCCTCAATTTCCTGAATGATCAGCGTTTCGATCTCATCGGGAGCAACACCCGGATAAGTAACGGATATAATAAACCTTCCCCACTCTATCTGAGGCATGGATTCTTTAGGTATGTCGTAGATATAAAATATCCCGAGAATGAATATTATGACCATGACCATATTTATTAAAACAGGATTCCTGACTGAAAACTTTGGCAGATTCATTTTTTGCCCCGCGGCTGTTTATTTTTTATCATTACCGTATATTTTGACCTGAGCATTATCGGTTAGTGCATCGACACCCGAAACGACGATCTTTTCGCCCTGTTCGACACCTGAAAGTATAAGAAGTGAGTTCCCGTATTTCTTGCCCGGCTCGATCTTTCTTTTTACAGCTTTGTTCTCGCTGTTTACCAGATAGACGAAATAGTTCCCGAACTCTTCAATGATATTATCAAAATCGGTATAGATCACATTCCCGATCCTGCGGGACTCTATCCTTCCCCTTACTATCATGCCCGGGATAAGCTCCATTCCCTCGTTTTCGATCACGATCTCAACGGGATAGTTTCCTGTCGCGTCGGGCTTCTTGCCTGATCCGGTCACTTTGCCGTAGATGATCTCATCTGACCCGTTGTGCCTGATCTCGACTTCCGCGCCTGTCTTTATGGCCTGAATGTCGTACTCCGTCACACCTGTCTTTATTACAAGCTGCCTGCAGTCAACTATAGATGCGACCGGCTGGCCCGTAGCGATGAACTGTCCCTGTTTTATATGCAGCTGAGCGATCGATCCGTCAACAGGAGATAAAAATTTTGAATTTTCATAATTTATTCTCGCCCTTTCAACATTGGCTCTGGCTCCCTCAACTGCGGCTTCAGCTTTCTTTAACGCGCTCTGATCGTTCGTCAGTTCGAACTTAGACACTTTTCCGCTTTCGTAAAGTTTTTGAGTGGTTTCAAGCTTGATCGTTAATGCCTCCAGACCCGCTTCCGCTGATTTTAGCTCCGATCTTGCCTGATCGTAGGTTATCTTATAGTTTTCCGAGTCAAGGTAGGCTATAGCTTCGCCATTCCTGATCTTATCGCCGAGACCTTTCTCAACAGATTTCACTTTGCCTGCGACCTCA
>JAQVNT010000083.1 GCA_028702975.1 Candidatus Delongbacteria bacterium | reverse complement strand
TCCTCGCGGCGAGCAGAAAACCACCCTCAAGTACCGGTCCGGTGAACACTCCTTCTCCGGCGAAAAGCGAAGCAGATACATTTCCCTCGAACCTTTCCCTGTTGCCGTCGCGGCTCCTGATGTCCAACACAGAACCGAGCCTTCCTCCGTACTCGGCGGGATAAGCCGACTTTATCAGCTTGGAATCCCTCAGCGCGTCGGTGATGAAAGTTGAGAATACCCCGAAAAGGTGAGAAGGATTATAGACCGGAATACCGTCATAGAGAATGAGGTTGTGATCATTATTTCCGCCCCGAACATACAGACCGGTCGAATAATCCGAGACCGACACTATGCCGGGCAGGGTCTGGATCGATCTGAAAAGATCAGGCTGGATAAAAGTGGCCGATTTTCTTATGTCTCTCGGTTTAAGCTTGAGCTGTCCCGTTCTGATGTTCATGACCTCGTCGGTAAGTTCATCCGCCTCGATACTAATATTTAGTTCTTCAAGCTCGACGGTTTCCGCTTCAAGTTTTATTTCTACCTTCTTTGAGCTCTCAGACAGCAGTACGAAGCTCTCCCTGAAAGTTCTGTATCCGGTTGAGCTCGCAATCAGAGTATGGCTGCCGCTTTTGAGCCCCGAAATGACAAAATAGCCGTTCATGTTAGAGGCGGTGCCGTAACCTGTGCCCTCAATATAAACGTTCACATCAAAAACAGCCTCGCTCGTTTTGGAGTCCCTGACAAAGCCGGAGATCGTTGCTGCGTTCAGAGATATTAAAGCTGAAAATATTAATAATGCTGTCAGTTTCATATTACCTTTGAAGAATTATTTGATCCGTTATGGTCAGGATGTTTTTTCATTGAATAATACATTACGCCTACAGCCAGCACAACGAAAAGCGACGAGAACATGAAAGTGCTGAAATATCCTATGTAAGTATATATACCGACGCCTATTAACGGAGCTATTGCGCCTCTCACGCCTGTCAGTGTGATATGGATCGACTGATAAGTGCTGACATCGTCGCCGTGACAGAAATACGCCGACCCGATATTCCATAAAAGAAGCATCATCGCAAAAAAAACAGCGAGAAACAAATGCGCGATCAGGAGCGAGTAGTAAAGCTGAAGTCCCATGAACTCAAAATGCCCGTTCCAGTATTCTGTAAGTCCGAGAAAGACCAGAAAAAGCCCGAGCGAAGCAAAGGTCATCATCCCGAACTTTCTCGGATCTGTGTTCTCAATATAATTACCCATGAAAGGCAGTATAATGAGCGACAGCAGCGTTGCCTGATTTTTATAGAAAGCCACCGAAGAATAATTGAGCCCGAGCGCCTGATCAAAAAATATCGTCATCACAGGAAAAGCTATCATAAAAGAGAATCCGTAGAACATAAATCCGATCTCAAAGTCCCTGTAAGGCTTATTCTTTTTGATCACATTCACCATATCGGAGACCGAACCTGCAACACTCTTCAGGAGCGGAAGTTTAATATCTGGTTCTCTGTCATCGTAGGGTATTTTTAAGAAAATATATCCGCCTATCATTGAAAGCACTGCCGTGACAGGATAAATGTACCTGAACGAGAAATTGTCGAAGTCAAGCAGGCTTCCGATAATGAAAGTTGCGGCCACTACAGTGAGCTTATTGAGGGTAGCGACCTTGCTGTATAGAGATCCGAAGTTCTTTCCCGAGTAATTCTGTTTGAGCATCATGTTCATCAGAGGCATCATGAAAGGTTTCGTGAATGAATAAGCCAGATATATTCCTATAAAGAAATAATGGAAGAAAAGTCCTCCTCTTGTATCGGGAGTAAAGAAGATCAGAAGAAAAAGCGGAAGTTTCGTAATCCAGATCGAGATCTTATAAAGTCTTTTCTTGTCCCCTGTTCTGCGGATAAGCTGGTTGAATACCACGCTCAAAAGCATTACTATCAGGCTTACCTGAAGAATAACGCCGACAAGATACGGGGACCCGTTAAGGCTCTTTAAAAATACGAATTCGGTCAGACCTATCGCTCCGATAGAAAAGGCTTCGAATATTTCAGCTGTCAGATGAAGCCTGTACGCTTTTCTTTCTCTTTCGTTAAGCCCTTTCGGGAAGAACAGATTTCTCAAGAGATCTCTCCTGTAAATAAACAGGGGAAATATAAGCTAAATATCAGAATTTGCAATTCCGGAATTCTAAATTTCAATCATGTAAATTCATTAAATCGATTTTTTTCAAGAAAACATTTTTTTTGACAGCACCTTTGCATTATATTCTTAAAAGAATAACCGCAATGGAGGCCGACCGCAGACGGAAAACTTAAAAGAGAACTCGGGCTGATCGATATATTCAGCATATCTTCAGGCGCTATGATAAGCTCCGGACTTTTCATTCTGCCCGGTCTGGCCTATGTCCATGCGGGCCCCGGAGTAATTTTGTCGTACATGATAGCAGGATTTCTCGCACTCACGGGAGTACTCAGCCACGCCGAACTCGTTTCAGCGATGCCGAAAGCCGGCGGAAGCTATTTTTTCGTCACCCGCAGCATGGGTCCTGCAGTCGGAACAATAGACGGGCTGATAGTCTGGTTCTCAATATCATTAAAAAGCTCTTTCGCCCTGATCGGCATGGCTGCGTTCACTCATCTTATCATCGGCCTCGACATTCATATTATAGCTTTGATCTTATGCGTTTTCTTTACCGTTATAAACATAGCAGGAGTAAGGGAGGCAAGCCGGTTCCAGGTAATGATAGTAATGGCTCTAATATTGCTGATGCTTATGTACATTTACACAGGAGTGAGTCGTGTCGATGTCAACAACCTCTCCCCCTTTGCGCCGCACGGAGTTCTGAGCCTGTTCTCAACAGCAGGAATGGTTTTTGTTTCATACGGCGGACTTCTCAAGGTGGCGAGCGTGGCAGAAGAAGCAAAAGACCCGACAAGGAATGTTCCTCTCGGTATGATAATGTCTTTAGGCATTGTCAGTATATTGTACGCGCTGGTGATATTCGTCACGACTGGTGTTCTTGGATCAAAACTGGGTACGACCGTTGAGACCGCCACGATAACTCCGATCACCGACGGAGCTTCTGCGGTCATGGGCAGATTCGGGTATTACGCTCTCTCCGTAGCGGCGATACTGGCATTTGTCTCGACGGCCAACGCGGGAATAATGTCTGCTTCCCGATATCTTCTCGCTCTGAGCAGGGATGAACTTATCCCCGGTCCTTTCTCGAAGCTTTCCGCAAAGAAAGGGGTGCCCGTTTATGCAGTTATTATGACCGGGATATTCATGATGATATCCGTATTTTTAAAGCTTGATATACTCGTAAAAGCAGCTTCCACGGTAATGATAGTAACATACATTTTCTCTTCACTCGCGGTAATAGTTCTGCGGGAAAGTAAAGTCCAGAATTATCAGCCCCGCTTAAAAAGCCCGCTATACCCGTGGGTACAGATCATAAGCATCGGCGGTTTTTCGTTCCTCGTGTTCGAAATGGGTCTCGAAGCCATACTTACTGCACTCGGATTATCCGCGGCAGGTTTTACGGTTTACTGGTTCTACGGAAAAAAGAACAAAGATAAAGAGTATGCGATACTTCATCTTATAGAAAGGATCACCAACAAAGAATTCGTCACTTACGGCCTCGAAAATGAACTGAAGGAGATCATAAGGGAGAGAGACGAGATCGTAAAGGACAGATTCGATAATCTGATAGAGAAATGCACGATCGTAAACATCAACGAAAGGATCAGCTGCAGAGAGCTGTTCAGGATCATCGCATACCATATTTCCGGTAAACTGAACGAAGACGAAAAACTCATTCACGAGCTGCTTGTAAAAAGGGAGAACGATAACAGCACGGCACTAACCGATTTTGTTGCCATACCTCACATCATAATCGACGGCACCAGTACCTTCGACATTTTCATGTTCAGAGGAAGAAAGGGTTTTGAGTTCACTGAGGATCAGAATAATATAAGAGCTGTCTTCGTGCTGGTTGGAACGAGGGACGAAAGGAATTTTCATTTAAGAGCCATATCGGCCATAGCTCAGATAGTCAAAGATCCCGAATTCGAGAAAAGGTGGAAAGAAGCAAGAAATTTAGAGAATCTGAGAGATGTAGTGCTTCTCGGCAAAAGATTCCGATAAAAATGTTTTTTCCGCGCAGTTTTTTTCTTATATTTTACGCGGGATCGTATTAAAAATCGAATCGATAACGGGGAATGATGGTTAAAAAACACTTGAAAAAGAATTTGGGATTACTTGAAGTATTCAGCATTTCTTCCGGAGCAATGATCAGTTCCGGACTTTTCGTACTGCCCGGAATAGCCTACCTTACTGCCGGTCCATGCATGATAGTGTCATATTTCATCGCGGGAGTACTCGCGCTATTCGGCATACTGAGCCAGGCCGAACTGGTTTCGGCGATGCCCAAAGCCGGCGGCGACTATTTCTACATAACAAGGAGCATGGGGCCTGCTGTAGGCACGATAAACGGTCTTATAGTATGGTTCTCGATTTCATTAAAAAGCGCCTTCGCCCTGATAGGTATGGCGACCCTTGTCAATCTTGTAACAGAAATCGATATCGGTATGACCGCCGCCGCATTTACGGTTGTTTTCGTCATGATAAATTCAATGGGATCGAAAGAAGCAGGAGCATTTCAGGTGTGGACAGTAGTTGTTCTGATACTCATACTGGTGATTTATATATTTTACGGAATGGGAAAAGTCGAAATCGAGAACCTTTCTCCTTTCATACCGAACGGTAAGATGTCGATACTCGCTACTGCCGGGCTTGTATATATTTCATACGGCGGACTGCTTAAGCTCTCAAGCGTCGCGGAAGAAACCGTCAACCCCGCAAAAACCATCCCGATAGGCATGATATCATCTCTTGCGGTCGTAGGTGTACTTTACGCGCTCGTCATCTTTGTCACCGTCGGTGTAATAGGCACCGCGCTGGGCACCGACATCAGCAATGTTTCGCTCACACCGGTATCTGATGCGGCGAGATCAATTATGGGCACTCCGGGAAAGATAGCCCTCTCCGTCGCGGCTCTTCTCGCTTTCATTTCCACAGCGAACGCGGGAGTGATGTCGGCTTCAAGATACCTGCTCGCGTTAAGCAGGGACAAGCTGCTCCCGGACGTATTCGGGACCTGTCACAAAAAGTCGGGCGCGCCGGTCTTTTCCGTCGCTTTCACCGGACTTATAATCTCGATCTTCGTTTTTATAGACCTCAAACTGCTGATCAAAACTGCGTCAACTGTACTTATAGGCACTTCGATACTTTCTTCAATAGCCGTTATCGTACTGAAAGAAAGCAGAATACAGAATTATCAGCCCAAATTCAAAAGTCCTTTCTACCCGTGGACACAGATAATCGGCATAACAGGCTTCATCTTTCTGCTCTTCGAAATGGGTATCGAAGCCATTTTGATCAGCGCCGCGCTTTCGGTCCTCGGCTTTCTTGTTTACTGGTTTTTCGGGAAAAAGAACGCGGAGCAGGAATACGCGATACTTCACCTGATAGAAAGGATCACAAGCAGAGAATTCGTGACCTATGATCTGGAGAATGAACTTAAAGACATCATCAGGGAGAGGGACGATATAGTCAAAGACAGGTTCGACCATATAATCGAGAAGTGCACGGTGGTCAATATCAACGAAAAAATGTCGTTCCGGGAACTTTTCAGGATCGTTTCCTTCCATATTCATAATAAAATGGGTATCGAGCAGGATCAGGCGCAGTATCTGCTGATGTCAAGGGAAAAGGAAAGCAGCACGGTGCTTTCCGATTTCATAGCTATTCCGCATATAATCGCAAGCGGATCGGGAAAGTTCGACATATTTCTCTTCAGGGGAAGGAAAGGATTCGAGTTCGATGAGAAACATGAAAAAGTAAAAGCCGTATTCGTGCTTGTCGGTACCAAAGATGAAAGGAATTTCCATCTCCGGGCTATCTCTGCTATCGCACAGATCGTAAAAGATCCCGAGTTCGAGAACAGGTGGGATACTGCTAAAACGGTGGAAAATCTGAGGGATGTAGTTCTTTTAAGCAAAAGGGTAAGATAAATTTAAAATACGAGGTGACATTATGGCATTATGGGACAAACTCCGCGCAGAATTTATTGACATTATCGAATGGACCGATCCGACGCCCGACACGATGGCGTATCGCTTTGAAAGGTATCAGAACGAGATCAAGAACGGAGCAAAGCTGACAGTCAGAGAGGGGCAGATGGCCGTTTTTATAAACGAAGGTCAGATCGCCGATGTCTTTTTGCCGGGAATGTACACATTAAATACCGAAAACCTTCCGATTCTCGCTACTCTTAAAGGATGGAAATACGGATTCAACAGCCCGTTCAAGGCCGAAGTTTATTTCTTGAGCACTAGAAATATTACCGATCAGAAATGGGGTACGAAGAACGCAGTCATACTTTCAGACGACAGGTTCGGGATGATCGAAATACGCGCTTTCGGGACTTATGCGATGAAAGTGAAGGACGGTCCGGTCTTTATAAGAGAAATAGTCGGTACGAACGGGGATTTTACAGCCGAAAGCATCAACGGGCAATTAAGAAGTCTGATCGTGACGAGATTTACCGACGCGGTCGGCGAGGCTAAGATCCCTGTCGAGAAATTCGCAGGCGACATTAACGAGATCTCCGATTCGGTGCACAAGATCCTTTCGCCTGAGTTCGAGCAGTACGGGATCGATGTTACGAAGTTTTTGATCGAGAACATCTCCATGCCGGACGAGGTCAAAAAAGAGATATTTGAATATTCAAGGCTGAACAGAATTGACCTCGATCAGCTTGCCAAGCTGAAGACGGCCAAAGCCATCGAGGCGGCCGCGTCCAACGAGAGCGGCACGGCCGGCGCCGGCCTGGGCATGGGCATGGGCTTCGCCATG
>JAQVNT010000082.1 GCA_028702975.1 Candidatus Delongbacteria bacterium | reverse complement strand
TCGCGGGAAGATTCTTCAACGCATACGGCGACCCTATTGACGGCGGCCCGGCAGTTGAAGGAAAAGAAGTTGAGATCGGAGGCCCGTCTGTGAATCCGGTAAGAAGAAAGCAGCCGTCGGAGCTCATTCCGACCGGTATTGCCGGCATCGACCTTAACAACACGCTTGTTACAGGCCAGAAGATACCGTTCTTCGCGGACCCCGACCAGCCTTTCAACCAGGTCATGGCCATGGTGGCGCTGAGAGCCAAGGCGGACAAGATCATCCTGGGCGGTATGGGGCTTTCCAACGACGACTATTTATTTTTCAAGAACATATTCGACAACGCCGGCGCGTTGGACAGGATCATCAGCTTTATAAACACGACTGAGAATCCACCAGTTGAAAGGCTGCTGGTACCCGACATGGCGCTCACCACCGCGGAGTATTTCGCGCATGAGAAGCACGAGAAAGTGCTCGTGCTGTTGACCGACATGACCCTTTACGCCGACGCACTGAGTATCGTGTCGAACCGTATGGACCAGATACCGTCCAAGGACAGTATGCCCGGATCGCTTTATTCAGACCTTGCCAAAATATACGAGAAAGCCGTTCAGTTTCCCGATGGCGGTTCGATCACGATCATTGCCGTCACGACGCTGTCCGGCGGCGACATCACCCACGCTATACCGGATAACACAGGTTATATCACTGAAGGCCAGCTCTTCTTAAGAAGGGACACCGATATAGGTAAGGTCATCGTTGACCCGTTCAGATCGCTTTCAAGGCTAAAGCAGCTCGTTATCGGAAAGCAGACCAGAAAAGACCATCCTCAGGTGATGAACGCTGCGATCAGGCTATACGCGGACGCTGCGAACGCAAAGACAAAGCTCGAGAACGGATTCGACCTGAATGACTATGACGAGAGGACTTTAAAGTTCGCGAAAGATTATTCGAGAGAACTTCTGGCGATCGACATCAATATAGACATCGACAGTATGCTCGATACAGGCTGGAGGCTCTTCGCAGAGCATTTCACCAAAACAGAGCTGGGCATAAAGGACGAGCTTGTTGAAAAATACTGGCCGAAGAACTAGACCATAAAAATAAAGAGTCGGAATAAATGGCTATAAAATTTCAATACAATAAAACTTCGATGCAGAACCTCAACAAACAGCTCAAGATCAGGGTCAGAGCTCTTCCTACGATCAAGAATAAGGAATCGGCTCTGAGGATGGAGGTCAAGAAGGCTAAGGACAAGGTACATTCCCTTGACGGTGAACTCAGGGCGGACATTCTGAAGTATGACGGAATGAGAAGCCTGTGGAACGAGTTCGAACCGGGCCTGGTGAGCGTTGACGATGTGAAACTCGAAGTGAAAAAGATCGCAGGCGTGAAAACGCCCGTTCTTATAGATATAATATTCTCTGTAAAGGAATTCTCGCTCTTTGAATCGCCCGTCTGGTTCTATGACGGAGTAAATATCCTTAAGCACATCGTTACTATAGCGATAGAAAAAGAGATATTCACCGTCAAGATGGAGCTATTAGAGAAGGCGAGAAGAAAAACCACGCAGAAGGTCAATCTCTACGAAAAAGTGCAGATACCCGGATTCCAGGAAGCCCTTTTAAAGATAAAGAGGTTCATGGAGGACGAGGAGAATCTGTCCAAATCATCGCAGAAGATAGTGAAGACGCGACAGATGATGGAGGAGGCCTCATGATCGTAAAAATGAAGAAATATACTTTCGTGATCTATCACAGGGAGTATCAGAACTTCCTTGAGGATATTCACGATCTGGGCATAGTCCATATCACTGAGAAGAAAGATGTTTCGGCGGAGTCGGTGAGAGAGAAGATCAATTTTATCAAAAGGATTGATTTTTCTGTCAAGCATCTTAAAACGAAGGTAACTGACGGGAATTATTCGAAGGACATAAAAAAGAACGCCGATGCCGACAGCCTTGTAAAAGAGGTCGAGAAACTTTATCTCGACATTGACCAGAACCATCAGAAACATCACCAGCTCAACAAGGAGCTTAACGCACAGGCGGTATGGGGCGATTTTTCCGTTTCGACCGTAAATAAGCTCAAAGATGAGGGTATCGAAGTGAGACTTTACAGCATAAATCCCAAACTTTTCGATGAAGAGTGGGGAAAGAAATACGCTGTGGAGAAGATATCGTTCGGCGGAGGCAACCTCAATTTCGCTGTCTTCACGCAGAAAGGTGAAGAACCCGACATAAAAGCAGAAGAAGTAAAAATGTTCGAAAGATCGGTGTCGGATATTCAGGCTGAAATAAATGAGATCAGGGCTAAGATAGCTGCAGATAATAAAACCCTGTCTAAATTCGCGCATGATAATATCGCCACACTGGAATATCTGCGGAAAGAGATCGAGAATGAAAAGCAGTACATGAAGGTTTACGACGAGGCTGAACCGGCTGCTGACTACAAACTGATGCTGCTTGAGGGCTGGATACCGGTAACGAGCGAAGATAAGGCTAAGGAATATTTCGAGTCAAAAAGGATAGTTTATCTTGAAAGAGAGCCTGTTGAAGAGGAAGTTACCGAAGTGCCGATACTTATGCATAACGGTTATTTTGCCAAAATGTTCGAGCCTATCGGAAGACTGTTCTCGCTTCCCGCCTATAATGAAATAGACCTGACTGTATTTTTCGCGCCTTTCTTCATGCTTTTCTTCGGATTCTGCCTGGGTGATGCGGGTTACGGAATAGTGCTCATTACCGTTGGTGCGATTTTGAAGTTCAAGCTTGACAAAGAATGGAAGCCGATGCTCACTCTCGTACAGCTTCTCGGGCTTATGACTGTCATAATGGGTATCGTCGGAGGAACCTTCTTCGGCATAAATCTGATCGAAACGGACCTGAAATTCAAAGATATGTTCCTCGACAGCAATTCGATGTTCTGGCTTGCGCTGGGGCTTGGCGTCGTTCAGATACTTTTCGGGATGTGCATCAAAATGACCAACCTGATCAGAAAGAACGGCAGCTTTATTTACGGCGTATCGACAATCGGCTGGATGATACTAGTTCTGAGTTTTGTGGCTATGGGAATGAAGGCTGTTCTGGCTTATCTCAAGGTGGATCCCGAAACTATCGCGAGCCTGACCTATCTGGACACAATGTCGAGTATCGCGGGTAAGACCGCGCTTGTAGGCGTGGCGCTGATACTGCTCTTCAACGATCCGAAGGCTAATTTGGGCATAAGGATACTTAAGGGTATATGGCAGCTCTACGACATCACAGGACTGTTCGGCGATGTTTTAAGCTATATAAGGCTGTTCGCGCTGGGAGTTTCCGGAGCTATACTGGGGCTTGTGATCAACAACATCGCCGCCGAGTTCTTAAAAATCCCGTATGTAGGCTGGGTCATATTCATAGTGTTCCTTATAATCGGTCATACAGGCAACATCCTTCTTTCAGGGCTTGGATCGCTGGTACACCCGATGCGTCTTACCTTTGTCGAGTTCTACAAGAACGCGGGATGGACAGGCGGAGGAAAAGAGTATAAACCGTTCAAAAAAAGCGTTTAGATAAACAATAAAATTAAATAAATTCAGGAGAAAAAAATGGAAGAAGCAGTAAAAGCAGTTGAAACGGTAATGACGCTGCCGCTCATTATGGCTTATATCGGCCTCGGGCTGATGGTCGGACTTTCTGGTATCGGAAGCGCTATCGGTGTATCCGTAGCCGGCAACGCGACGATCGGAACGATCAAGAAAAGGGAAGACGCGTTCGGTAACTGTATGGTTCTGTCCGCTCTTGCCGGTACGCAGGGACTCTACGGTTTCGGCGGATTCTTCATCATGTATTCAAATGTGACCGCTGAGATAACTCTTCTGCAGGGTATGGGCGTTTTCGGAGCGGGACTTGCGCTCGGTTCGGTAGCTTTAGTATCCGCCGTTCAGCAGGGTGGCATCGCCGCTAACGGCGTAGCCGGAATAGGGCAGGGACACGATGTGTTCGGTAAAACACTTGTTCTCGCGGTGTTCCCGGAGCTTTACGCTATCGTGGCATTCGCGGTAACTTTCCTCATCAACGGCGCCATATTCGCGTAAAACTGATGAAAAGCTGCGCATTTCTGCGTCGAACCGCAGTTTGTTCGGCGTCGCTTAGGTCAACTAAGCTCCGCTTTGAACAACCTTGTTCTCCTTGAAATGCTTGCTTTTGATCAGTTTCTTGATAGAACTTGAAGCCCGAAATAATCTTCGGGCTTTTTTATTCCCCATATAAAATAACATACAATTTATTTGACTATCACATTAAGGCTCATTTATATTTAAGGCAAGTTGTTGAAATTCAGTTTTAACGGAGTAAAATATGAAAAAACTGTTATTAGTGGTATTATTTTGCGCAGTACTTGCCGTTTTCGCTCAGACGCCTCCAAGTGCTCCTGTGGCGGCTTCAGCCAGTGATATTACAGTATCGGGGTTCACTGCCAACTGGAATGCTTCAACCGGAGCTGACGGCTATCGAATAGATATTGACATTAATAATGATTTTTCAAATCCTTTTGTAAGTGACCTTGATGTCGGGAATTTAACTTTCTTCGAATTGGGACAGTTAGGTATAAGTACTCAATATTTTTATAGAGTCAGAGCATACAACAGCAACGGTACAAGTTCAAACAGCAATATAATAAATGTGTTTACGAATGCCGAGTTATTGCCGGCAACTCCGACTGTAAATTCTACGGGGACGGGCGATTATACTTCCATACATATTTCTTGGCAGCATTCAGATTATGCTCACGGTTATAATTTATTTTTGTCCGGTACGGGTACGAATTATGAAATAGATGCAGGATATGTTAATGAATACACAATTGACAGTTTGCTTTCAGCAACTATTTTTAATGTGACTGTTCAGGCTTATAATAATTTAGGTGAAAGCGGATGGTCTTCACCTATAACAGCCAATACGGTTATTTACCCGCCGGTGATCAAAGCTGAAACGAATATTACAAAGAACAGTTTTTATATAAACTGGGATTCAAGTTATAACGCACATTACTATGAAGTTTCCTGGAACCAAGATAATATTAATGTGGGTCAACTTAATGTTGTAGGAAATTCTTTGAAAATTGAAAATTTATTTTCCGGAATAGAGTGCCAGTATCAGGTTGCGGCAGTAAATCCGGACCTGGGAACTGTCGATGGTTATGGCTGCAGTTCTATATATTATGTAATTATACTTCCAGAAATTACAGCTAAAAATCCTACCGGTATTGCATATACATCTTTTACAGCGAACTGGAATGTCTCAACAGGCGCTACCGGTTACAGGATAGATGTTGACGACAATAACGATTTTTTAAGTCCCTTAACAGGATACAGTGATCTTGATGTGGGCAATGTTTTTTCATATTCAATATCAGGACTTTCGTCCGGAACGACATATTATTACCGCGTAAGAGCATATAATGCGAGCGGAACTAGCGAAAACAGTAATGTTATTGGAACTATTACGATACCAGCTGCTCCCGTAGCGAATTCAGCCAGTGAAATTACAGCATCCGGATTTACAGCGAATTGGGGTTCCGTGACCGGAGCTGACGGCTATCGAATGGATGTTGTCGAATATTGGGAGAGTTCTTCTACAGCTCCCGTAATCCGATATGATGATCTTGATGTGGGTAATGTAACATCAAAAGTACTGACTGACTTGCCTGCAGGATTTAGGTTTACTTACATAATTAGAGCATATAATGCAAGCGGAACAAGCGAAAACAGTAATCTAATTGAAACTTTTACGATACCTTATGCGCCTTTACCATATCCCGCCGAGTATCTAGAAATATTTACAAACAGTTTTACAGCGGTTTGGTGGAATTCTGATCCTTTTGTGACGGGATCAAGGCTTGATGTAGATGATAACAGCGATTTTTCAAGTCCCTTAACCGGCTACAACGATCTTGATGTGGGTAATGTAGTTAATCTAACAGTTACGGGATTAGAATGCGGAACAAAATATTATTGGAGAGTAAGATCGTATAATGCAAGCGGAACAAGTGAAAGCAGTGATGTAGTTGAAATTATGACGCTGCTATCCGCACCGGTGGCGACTTCAGCGAGTGAAATTACAGCATCCGGATTTACAGCGAATTGGGGTTCCGTGACCGGAGCTGCCGGATATCGAATAGATGTAGATGATAATAGTGATTTTTCAAGCCTCTTAACCGGCTACAACGATCTTGATGTGGGTAATGTAGTTAATCTAACAGTTACGGACTTATGGGGAGGATGTAACTGTTATTACAGAATTAGAGCTTATAATGCAAGCGGTACTAGTGAAAACAGTAATGTAATTGAAACTATTACGAAACCTCCAGTGCCTTGTGTATACGATATCCCTGATTATTTATACATTACTACAAACAGCTTTAAGGCGCAGTGGGATAATTTTTTTTATTTGGGTGTGGAGGGATTCAGGATAGATGTAGATGATAATAGCGATTTTTCAAGTCCTTTAACCGGATACAATGATCTTGATGCAGGTAGAGTAGATAATGTAACTGTTACAGGATTAGAATCCGGAACAAAATATTATTGGAGAGTAAGATCATATAATGCAAGCGGTACAAGCGAAAGCAGTAATGTAGTCGAAACTATAACGCACCCATCCGCACCGGAGGCGACTTTAGCTTCTGGCATAACAATTAGCGGATTTACAGCTAATTGGAATTCCGTAAACGGAGCTGACGGCTATCGGATAGACATTGATGATAATATCGATTTTTCAAGCCCCTTAACCGGATACAGTGATCTTGATGTGGGTAATGTAACAACAAAAGCAGTGACGGGATTATCGTCCGGAGTTACATATTATTATAGAGTAAGGGCATATAATATGATCCTCATTAATGCTGGGGGAGAAAGTTATTTGGTGTTAAGCGGGTACAGCGCATAT
>JAQVNT010000003.1 GCA_028702975.1 Candidatus Delongbacteria bacterium | reverse complement strand
CAAATTGAAATCCTATGATTATCATCTGATCGATATTTCAACCGAAAAGATCATTAAAAAGGCAAGAGAAACAGGAGCGGTTATATCCGGTCCTGTACCTCTTCCTACTAAGAAGACCATTTATACGGTTCTTCGCTCCCCTCATGTCAACAAGAAATCAAGGGAGCAGTTCGAAAAAAGGATCTACAAAAGACTGGTTGAAATTTTAAACTCGAAAACGGAAACCATGGAAGCATTGACAAAACTTGAGCTTCCCGCTGGTGTAAACATTGAAGTTAAAGTAGTATAAAACTAAGGAAAGGCGCGATAATAATGGACGTCATTTTAGGGAAGAAATTAGGAATGGCCAGCTTTTTCGGCCCGGCGGGTAGAGAGTTTCCCGTTACTATAGTCCAGGCGGGACCGTGTAAGGTCGTGCAGGTTAAGACTATCGAAAAAGACAAATATGAAGCCGTTCAGATCGGTTTTGAACCGAAAAAAGAATCAAGGGTGAACAAACCTCTTGCGGGTCATTTCAAAAAAGCCGGAGTTGAAACCCTGAAGCATTTGAGAGAATTCAGATTTGAAGGTGCAGGCAAGATTTCTGTGGGTACTCAGATAGATGTAAGCATGTTCAACGAGGGAGACAATCTGCTGGTTTCGGGAATTTCTAAGGGTAAAGGATTTCAGGGAGTTGTTAAAAGATGGGGAATGCATCTTCAGGGAGGTTCGCACGGAACTCATGAATCTCACAGAGGACCCGGTTCGATCGGACAGTGTACATGGCCTTCAAGGGTCTGGAAAGGAAAACATCTGCCGGGAAGAATGGGAAACGATCAGGTGACCATCAAGAATATCGAGGTTCTGAAGATAATACCCGAGAAGAATATATTATTCATTAAGGGCTCTCTTCCGGGCGCAAAGAACGGAATTCTCAAAATATGGAAAATGGAGGTATGATGAAGTTGCCGATTTATGATATTGAAGGTAAAAAAACCTCTGTTGAAGTTGAGCTTAATAATGATGTCTTCGGGATCGAACCGAACTATCACCTGGTTCATCAGGCCGTAAAAGTATATCTCGCCAACCAGAGACAGGGAACCGCAAAGGCTAAGGGCAGGTCTGAGACCGCCTTCAGCACAAGGAAACTATTCAGGCAGAAAGGTACAGGCGGAGCCAGAAGAGGCGACAGAAGATCTCCGGTTCTGGTCGGAGGAGGAAAGACATTCGGACCTTCGCCAAGAGATTATTCAATGAAGATGAACAAGAAGCAGAAGCTTCTGGCGAGAAAATCTGCGTTTTCCGACAAAGCAGGGAACAGTCAGATCTATCTGATAGACAATTTTACTTTCGAAGCCCCAAAAACTGCTAAGTTCGTTAATTTGCTTACAGGAATGGAACTTATAGGCAAGAAAGTGCTTGTCGTACTTGATACATACAGCTCTGTCGATGAAGACAGCAAATTCAACAATACTGTAAACCTTATCAAGTCTGTCCTGAACATTAAAAATGCTAATATACAGCTTGCTGATACCGTATCCACATACGAGATCATGAATGCCGACTGCCTGGTAATACAGAAGGACGCTCTACAAACTATTGACAGGGTGAATGAATGATGAAGATGATTTTAAGAAAGCCTCACATAACAGAAAAAACAAGTAAACTCCAGGAAAAGAACAATCAGTACACTTTTCTTGTTGATGTCAATGCGAATAAGATCGAGATAAAAAGAGAGATCGAAAGCAGATTCAGAGTTTCTGTTACAGGCGTAAATACAGTTAATTACGACGGAAGAAAGGCCAGGGTCGGAAGATATTTCGGTAAAAAAAGCGATTTTAAGAAAGCGACCGTTACTTTGGCGAAAGGCGACAAGCTTGATATTTACGAACAGGCTTAGAAAGAACAATTTGAAAATGTATCAGATTTGGAGTTAAAATGCCAGTAAGAAAATTTAAACCATACACCCCCAGCAGAAGGTTCATGATGATCCCCGACTTTACGGAGATCACCAAAAAAGAACCGGAGAAATCTCTGCTCGTCACAAAAAAGAAGAGCGGAGGAAGGAACAATGTGGGAAGGATCACTACCAGACACATCGGCGGAGGTCACAAGACATGCCTGAGGGTAATAGACTTTAAGAGAGATAAGCATAATATCCCCGCGAAAGTAGCGGCGATCGAGTACGATCCAAACAGGACAGCAAGGCTCGCTCTGCTTTTCTACGCTGACGGAGAGAAGAGATACATTCTGGCTCCGAGCGGAATTAATGTCGGCGATACCTTAGTGTCGGGAGAGAGCGTTGATATCAGGCCGGGGAATGCTTTGCCGTTAAAAGCGATACCTGCGGGTCAGATGATACACAATATCGAGCTGAAGATCGGAAAAGGCGGTCAGCTTGTTAGGTCAGCCGGGAACTATGCAGTTCTTATGGCAAAGGACGGAAATTACTGTCATCTGAAGATGCCGTCGGGTGAGGTAAGGCTCGTACATGAAAACTGTTTTGCGACACTCGGACAGGTCGGCAATATCGACCATTTCAACCAGAATCACGGTAAAGCCGGAAGAAAAAGATGGCTGGGTATAAGACCTACGGTAAGAGGCGCAGCCATGAATCCGGTAGATCATCCTCACGGCGGTGGAGAAGGAAGGACATGCGGCGGAAGACAGCCGGTATCACCTTGGGGTGTATATGCAAAAGGTTATAAAACAAGGAAGAAGAACAAACCTTCCGACAAGTATATAATCAAGAGAAGAAAAACAAAATAACGGGGTTTGTTGAATGCCAAGATCAGTTAAAAAAGGTCCGTTTGTTGACGACCATCTGCTTAATAAAGTCGTGAAGTTGAACAAGACAAAGCAGAAAACCGCGATCAAGACCTGGTCAAGAAGATCGACCATAGTACCTGATTTCATCGGTCATACAGTTTCTGTTTATAACGGGAAACAGTTCATACCCGTTTATATTACAGAAAATCATGTTGGTCACAAACTGGGTGAATTTTCATTAACGAGAGTTTTCAGAGGTCATCCTGAGAAAAAATCGGAAAAAGCTTCAAAGGTTAAAAAATAGAGGGAACGATGGAAGCGTACGCTAAATCAAAATGGGTAGGTTACCCTGTTAATAAAGTCAGGCTGGTTATGGCACTGATAAAGGGGAAAAATGTTGAGAGCGCTATCACTATTCTGGATTTCACTCCCAATTTTGCCGCAATGTCTATAAAAAAGACCCTTAAATCAGCAGTGGCTAACCTTATTGAGAACAACAGGGAGACTTCGATCGATACGAACTCGGTTTTCATAGATACGATGTTCGCTGACGAAGGTCCTACCATGAAAAGGTTCAAACCCCGTGCTCAGGGCAGGGCAACAAGAATCAGAAAAAGAACGAGCCACATTTACATAAAAGTAAAGCTGGCAGAAAAAGAATAGGAGGACTTTTTGGGTCAAAAGTGTAATCCCATAGGGCTTCGACTTGGAATAAACAGGACATGGAACTCTATTTGGTTTGATCAGAAAGATTTCTCAGGTAAGCTTATGGAAGACCTGAGGATCAGAAAGTATGTTAATACCAGGCTGAAAGAGGCCGGCGTTTCCGAAGTAAAGATCGAAAGAAAACCTAAAGAGATCAATCTAAGTATTTTCACGGCAAAACCCGGTATCGTAATCGGCAGAAAGGGCCAGGAAATAGAAAAACTTAAAGAAGAGCTCAAGACAGTTTTCAAAAAACCGATCAATCTGAATATCTTCGAGGTTAAAAGGCCTGAGATCAATGCTCATCTTATAGGTGAATCGATCGCAAGACAGCTTGAAAAAAGGATCAATTTCAGAAGGGCTTTAAAGAAAGCTATCGATCAGGCTATGAAAGCCAATGTCCAGGGTATCAAAGTTCAATGCAGCGGCAGGCTAGGCGGCGCTGATATGGCAAGAACCGAAGGTTATCACAAGGGAAGGGTACCTCTGCACACTCTTAGGTCAGACATAGATTATGCGCTTGTTGAAGCTCATACCCCCTATGGCAGGATCGGAGTAAAAGTATGGGTATGCAACGGTGAGAAATTCGGATACCTAAACAATAATTCTTAGCGGAGAATCAGTAACATGTTAATGCCGAAGAAAATCAAGCACAGAAAAGTTCAGAAGAACCTGGTCAAGGGACTGGCTTACCGAGGAAGCTCTATCGCTTTCGGAGATTACGGTCTTAAGGCTATGGAACAATTCTGGATGACATCAAGGCAGATTGAAGCCGCCCGTATTGCAATTAACAGGGCAATGAAAAGAGGCGGAAAGATGTGGATAAGAGTATTTCCAGACAAACCGGTCACGAAAAAACCCGCAGAGACAAGGATGGGTAAAGGAAAGGGTGCTCCGGAGTACTGGGTAGCTGTTATCAGACCCGGAAAGATCCTTTTTGAAATTCAGGGTGTTCCGGAAGATCTGGCAAGAGAAGCTCTGAATCTGGCTTCAAGCAAGCTGCCGATTAAAACAAGAATATGTTCAAGAAATGAAATCGGAGAATAATGAATGAAAGTCGCTGAGATTAGAGAATTGAGCGTGGAAGAGCTGCTCAAGAAAATAGACACGACAAAACAGGATCTTGCCGACCTGAAGTTCAAACATTCTCTAAACCAATTAGAGAATCCTATGACGATCCGTACTCTTAGAAGAGAGATCGCACAAATGAATACGATCGTGACAGAAAAAAGAATGAACGAAGTACAGGGTTAGAACAGGATTAAATCTCGAACCAGAATTGTTGGAGCAAAAGAATGGCAGAACAAATGGCAGAAAAAAGAAAAAATCTTAAAAAAGTCAGGACAGGGGTTGTAGTAAGCGACAAGATGGATAAATCGATATCCGTTCTGGTCGTCAGAAAGGAGATGCATCCGATCTACAAGAAATTCTTCAACCGAAGCAAGAAGTACATTGCTCACGATCCTGAGAACACATGCAAAGAGGGAGATACCGTTAAGATCAGGGAATGCAGAAAACTCAGCAAGACCAAGTCATGGTATCTGATTGAAATCGTAGAAAGAAAAAAATAACACTAAGGTCCAGAGATGATACAAGAAGAAACCAGACTGACAGTAGCCGATAACACCGGAGCTAAATCAGTACTTGCCTTCAGGCTGCTTGGAGGAACAAGAAAGAAGTATGCAAGGGTCGGCGATGTAATAGTATGCGCAGTTAAAAGCGCCATACCGGGCGGATCTATCAAGAAAGGTGATGTTGTAAAGGCTGTGGTGGTCAGGACTAAAAAAGAATACAGGAGACCTGACGGATCTTACATCAGATTTGATGAGAATTCAGCTGTTATTCTTGATGAAAAAGGTGAACCGAAAGGAACAAGGATCTTTGGTCCAGTAGCCAGAGAATTAAGAGAAAAGGGCTATATGAAGATCGTATCTTTGGCTCCGGAAGTTCTGTAACCAAATAAGGGTTTGCAAAGATGAAAATTATTAGAGATGACAAGGTAAAGGTTATAGCTGGCAATAATAAGGGAAAAATCGGCAAAGTCCTTAAAGTTATTGTTGATAAGAACAAGGTTATCGTCGAAGGCGTTAACATTGTCAAGAAGCACCAGAAACCTAATCAGATGAATCAGCAGGGCGGCATAATCGAAAAAGAAGCACCAATTCATGTTTCAAATGTGATGCTGGTATGCTCAAATTGCGATAAAGCTGTAAGAGTTTCAAAAAGAAGAACTGAAGACGGAAAGGTTGAAAGGATCTGCAGGTCTTGTAACAAAGCTGTTTAAGGAAGAGGAAAAAATGGATAATCAACAAAGATTGAAAACCAAGTATCGCGAAACAGTTTGTCCTTATCTGATGGAAAAGTTCAAATACAAAAGCGTGATGCAGGTTCCCAAGATAGAGAAGATAAAGCTGAATGTCGGCATGGGTGAGGCTATAAAAGAGCCTAAACTTCTTGATGCCGCAGTTGAAGAACTTACTCTTATCTCAGGTCAGAAACCTGCCGTCAGCAAGGCAAAGAGATCTGTTTCTAACTTCAAACTGAGAAAAGGAATGAAGATCGGCGCGCACGTTACATTAAGAGGCGTGTATATGTATGAATTCCTTGACAGATTAATTGAGATCTCTATTCCCAGGATAAGAGACTTTCAGGGAATGCCCGTTGAATCATTCGACGGAAGAGGAAACTATAATTTCGGTATCAAAGAACAGACTGTTTTTACTGAAATAAAGTTCGACAATATTATCAGAGCAAACGGGCTTAATGTGACCATCGTGACAACTGCTAATACCGACGAAGAGGCTTACGAACTTCTCAAGTCTGTCGGTTTCCCGTTCAAGAAAACAAAAACCGAGGATAAGTAATGGCAAAAAAGTCAATGATAGCTAAGGCTAACAAAACCCCAAAATTCAAAGTCAGGCAGTATTCAAGGTGTCAGAGATGCGGAAGGCCGAGAGGTTATATCAGGGAATACGGCATATGCAGAATTTGTTTCAGGCAACTGGCAGGTTACGGTGAGATCACGGGTGTAAAAAAGGCAAGCTGGTAATCTAAGGTTTATACTCACAAGGAGAAAATTAAAAATGACAATGACAGATCCTATTGCTGATTTGCTGACGAGAGTAAGAAATTCAACAAAGTCAAAGCACAAATATGTTGATATACCTGCCTCTAACATCAAAAGAAAGATCGTGAAGATCATGCTTGATCAGGGTTTTATAGAGAAATATGTCAATATCCGCGATGACAAGCAGGGGATTCTCAGAATCTATCTGAAATATGATGAGTACGGGAAAAGCCTGATCAGCGGTCTGCAGAGAGTTAGTAAGCCGGGTTTGAGGATGTATTCGGATGTAAAAGAAATACCGAGAATAAAGAACAACTTCGGTATGGCGATCCTATCGACTTCAAAAGGCGTAATAACTAATAAGAAAGCCAAAGAACTTAATGTTGGCGGCGAAGTTCTGTGTTATATTTGGTAAGAGGTGACTAAGTGTCGAGAATTGGAAAAAAAGCAATACAAATTCCCAAGGGCGTAAGCCTCAAAATAGAAGGGAAAAATGTTGCCGTCAAGGGCAGCAAAGGCGAGTTAAGCCTAATATTACCGGAAGTTATCAGCATTGATACTTCTGAGAGCGAGATCAAAGTCGAAAGAGCGGACGATGTGAAAACATCTAGAGCGCTTCACGGCCTATACAGAGCTCTGATAAACAACATGGTAAAAGGTGTTTCAGAGGGATTCACAAGAACGCTCATTCTGAACGGCGTAGGCTGGAGAATGGAAGTAAAAGGCAAGTATCTTGTTATGAACCTCGGATATTCACATCCGATCTACTTTCAAATACCTGACGGAACTACCATCGAAGCGACTCAGCCTGTAAGCAATGTTTCAGAAGTGAGAATATCAGGCATCGATAAAGAATTTGTCGGGTTTGTTGCTTCAAAGATCAGATCGTTCAGGAAGCCGGAGCCTTATAAAGGAAAAGGATTCAGATACTCTGATGAGACAATAATAAGAAAAGCCGGTAAAACAGCCAAGTAGTATCAATCGAAGGGTTAAAAAAATGAAGAATAAGAAAAACGAATCGAGACTCAGAAGAAAGAAAAGCATCAGGAAGAATGTCTTCGGAACAGGAATCAGGCCAAGACTCAGCGTGTTCAGAAGCAACCTTCACATCTATGCTCAGCTGATTGATGACGAGAGCGGCAGAACTTTGCTTAGCGCATCTTCGGCTGCTAAAGAACTCAGTGAAGGCAATGTAGAGAATACCGAGAACATGAAAGGCAAGACAGGCGTATCGTTCAATGTTGGTGTGGTACTGGGCAAAAAAATTCTGGAAAACAACATTGAGAGCATTGTTTTTGACAGGAACGGTTATCTCTATCACGGCAGAGTGAAGGCTTTGGCCGACGGCGTTAGAAAAGCCGGAGTGAAATTTTAACATTTACGAGGTGAATTTTGGCTCGAGAAACTAATAAAAAGACTTCAAGAACTAAAGACGACTCACCCCAGCTGATCGAGAAAATGATAAAGATCAACAGGGTTACAAAAGTTGTAAAGGGTGGTAAGAACTTCAGTTTTAACGCGATAATGGTAGTCGGAGACGGAAAGGGTAAGGTCGGATACGGACTGGGAAAGGCTCTTGAGGTTACCGATGCGATAGCTAAAGGAATTGAAGAGGCCAAAAAGAACATGATTGACGTCGCGATCGTAAAGGGTACATTGCCGCATGAAGTTATGGCAAAATACGGCGCCGGGAAAGTTCTGCTTAAACCCGCTACACCTGGTACGGGAGTGATCGCAGGCGGAGTAGTTAGATCTGTACTTGAATGTGCCGGATACACTAATGTGCTTTCAAAATGTATGGGCAGTGCGAATGCTCATAACATAGTTAAAGCTACTGTAAAAGGACTTTCGATGCTGAGAACAGAACAAGACATTCTCAAGTCTAGAAAGATCACAAAAGAAAAGCTGTATAACTAAACTGCCCCTGTGAGGAAATGATGACAGAAAAGAGATTGAAGGTAACTCTGATCAAGAGTATAATAAGACAGAAGAAAGATATAAAAGCTACTGCTCATGCTCTCGGACTCAGAAAAATTAACTTTACCAAAGAGTTTAATGATACTCCTCAGGTAAGAGGAATGCTTTTCAAGGTAAAGCATATGATCCAAGTTGAAGAAATTTAAAACGGAAAAGACAAGATGAAACTAAACGAATTAAGACCGGCAAAAGGATCCGTTAAGAAGAAATTCAGAGTAGGAAGAGGTGTAGGATCTGGTAACGGAAAAACCGCGGGAAAAGGAAGTAAAGGCCAGAAGTCAAGATCAGGATACTCCAGAGCTCTTTACAGCGAAGGCGGCCAGACTCCTCTGACAAGAAGACTTCCCAAAAGAGGTTTCAAAAACCGTTCCAGAGTTGAATATACAGTGATCAATGTAGGCGTATTGGAAACTCTGACGGAAGAAACTGTTATAACGCCTGAACTTCTTCACTCAAAAGGACTGATAAAGCTCGGTATGCCTCTTAAAGTTCTCGGGAACGGAACACTGACAAGATGCGTTGAAGTTCACGCTGAAAGCTTCAGTAAAACCGCCGAAGAGAAAATTAATTCTTTAAAAGGAAAAGTGGTCAAATTATGATCGAAAAAATACAAACCATAATGAAGATCCCCGAACTGAGAAAGAAGATACTTTACACGATCGGTATTTTATTTGTCTGCAGAGTGGGAGCTCATATTCCGATGCCGGGAATAAATGTGGGTGCTCTGGCTAATTATTTCAATAGTTCGAGTAACACCCTTTTTGGTATGTTCGACATGTTCACCGGGGGGGCGTTCACTAAAGCCGCCATCTTCTCAATAGGAATCATGCCGTATATTTCCGCATCAATCATAATCCAGCTTCTGGGTTCTGTCTTCCCCACAATATCCAAAATGCAGAGAGATGAGGACGGCAGAAGGAAAATTGCTCAGTGGACAAGGTACGGAACGGTCGTTCTTGCATCGGCTCAGGGTTGGGGTGTCGCAAAATTCCTTGTAAGCATGAATTCAGATTATATTCAAGTAGTTCCCAGTGTTACTACGGGGTTCTACCTGATGACAATGCTGACCATCGCGACAGGAACAATAGTCCTGATGTGGCTAGGCGAACAGATAACTGCAAAAGGCATCGGCAACGGGATATCCTTAATAATCACGATAGGTATTATCGCGAGATTCCCTTCTGCAGTTCTTGAAGAATTCGTTCAGCTGCAGAACGGCAACAGAGAACTTGTTGTTGAACTGATAATATGGGTCGGAATGCTCGGTATGATCGCGGCTGTTGTTCTGCTGACACAGGCATACAGAAAAGTAAATGTCCATTACGCGAAAAGACAGGTTGGCGGAAGGAGTTACAACAATCAGATGTCATATATTCCGTTAAGACTTAACATGGCCGGCGTAATGCCCATTATATTTGCGCAGTCGATCATGTTCTTTCCTTCAACGATAGCGACATTTCTGCCCGACGATTCATATCTGAAAGGACTCATATTCAACATGTTCGACTACAGATCTTTCTCTTACATGGGAATATATATGCTCGTCATAATATTCTTTACATATTTCTATACCGCTCTGACTTTCAATCCGGACGATGTTGCGAACAATCTGAAACAGAGTAACGGATTCATTCCGGGAGTCAATCCGGGCAGAAATACGGCTGAGTACATTGATCATGTCGTCACGAGGATATCTTTACCGGGAGCGATATTTCTGGGCATTATTGCGATAATGACAAATGTTATCGTGATGATATTCCCCGGAGTATCATACAATCTGGCTTCTTTCTTCGGAGGTACAAGCCTGATCATTATGGTCGGAGTTGCGCTTGATACTCTTTCGCAGATAGAGTCATATCTTCTGATGCATCACTATGACGGATTTTTAAAGACAGGAAAACTTCGCGGGAGAGGCAGATAATGAACATTCTTCTGCTTGGAGCTCCGGGGAGCGGGAAAGGAAGTCAGTCTGAACAGATCCTGAAGGATTTCGGTTATGTTCAGATATCGACAGGCGATCTGTTGAGGGATTCCCTTTCAAGAAAAACTCCCGACGGTCTTCTTGCCGGAGAATATATGGTTAAAGGCGAGCTTGTGCCGGACGACCTGGTCATTGAAATACTAAGAGAAAGATTGAACAGACCGGACTGCCTGAAAGGAGTGATATTTGACGGATTTCCCAGGACTGTGATACAGGCAGAAAAACTGGATGCTATCCTTGAGGAGAAAGGGGAAAAGCTTGATTTTGTGCTGAACATAGAATCTCCGTTCAATGTACTAATATCCAGACTTCTTTCAAGAAGGGTATGCTCGTCTTGCGGAAAGACCTACAACATGATCTCAAACCCTCCTTCAGGGAACAAATGTTCCCAGTGCGGAGGCGAAGTTATATCAAGAGCTGACGACAGGGAGGATGTGATAAAGAACAGACTCGAGGTTTATACACAGAACACGCTCCCGCTGGTCAGATATTTTGAGGGAAAGAACATTCTTATCAGTATCAACGGAGACAGAACGGTGCAGGACATTTACAAAGATGTTAAGAGACTGATTGAAGAACGGGAGAAAAATTAATGGCCAAAGAGAACACTATTAAGATCGACGGTGTTATAAAGGAAGCTCTTCCGAACGCGATGTTCAAGGTCGAGCTCGAGAACGGCCTTGTGATCCTGGCGCACGTGTCCGGAAAGATGAGAATGCATTACATTAAAATGGTTCCGGGCGATAAGGTGAAGATCGAGATATCACCGTACGATCTGACGAAAGGCAGGATCGTTTACAGGAACAAATGATTTAGGAGTTTTAGATGAAAGTAAGAGCATCGGTAAAGAAAATATGCGACAACTGCAAGGTGATCACCAGAAAGGGCGTTGTTCGTGTTATCTGCAAAACAAAGAAACATAAGCAAAGACAAGGTTAAGGGAGGTAAATTTGGCTCGTATAGCTGGTGTAGATCTACCCAACAATAAAAGAGTAGAGATCGGATTAACCTATATTTACGGTATAGGACGTTCAACATCAAGAAGGATACTTGAGAAACTGAACATTCATTTTGATACCAAAATAAAGGACTTAACCGAAGATCAGATCGACGCGATCAGAAAAGTGATCACGAACGAATTAGTTATCGAAGGAACATTGAGGACCCAGACGAAGCTTGCTATCAAGAGATTGATGGACATAGGAAATTACAGGGGTATCCGCCATAGAAAGAACCTTCCGGTAAGAGGACAGAGGACTAAAACCAATGCCCGTACAAGAAAGGGGAAAAAGAAAATGGCAGTAAAAAACAAAAAATAATTTTCTAAACATTTTGCTCAAGGGAGGATAGCTTGGCAATTGACAAAAAAAGAAAAAAGCTGAAAAAGAAAGATAAGGTCGATCCGATCGGAGTAGCCCATATAAAGGCCACTTTCAATAACACTTTACTGTGTCTTTCTGACAGCTACGGAAACATCATAAACTGGTCCAGCGGCGGAAAAGTCGGCTATAAAGGTTCAAAAAAGAACACCAGTTTCGCAGCCCAGATGGCGAGTGAGCAGATCGCTAAAGAAGCGATGGGGCTCGGTTTGAGAAAAGTTAATGTGATAGTGAAAGGACCCGGAGCAGGAAGAGAGTCATCTATAAGAGCTCTTAACGCTGCAGGATTAGAGATACTTTCAATAAAAGACATTACTCCGGTACCGCATAACGGTTGCAGGCCGAAAAAGAAAAGAAGAATTTAATCATCATTCGGAGAAAAGAGAATGGCAAAAGACTTAACTCCAAGAGGAAAGATATCGAGAAAATACGGCGAGAATCTTTTTGGATTACCGAAATACGACAAGATCGTGCAGAAGAGACCTTATGAGCCGGGCCAGCATGGAGCCTCAGGTAAGAGAAAGAGGGTTTCCGAGTACGGACTGCAGCTCAAAGAAAAACAGAAAGCCAAGTATATTTACGGGCTTCTTGAAAAACAGTTCAAGATCATTTATGAAAAAGCTAAATCCGACAAAGGGATCACCGGTGAGAATCTGATGGTCAGGCTCGAGTGCAGGCTGGATACTCTTGTTCACAGGCTTGGTTTTGCGCCCAGTCAGAGAGCAGCGAGACAGATGGTATCTCATAAGCATTTCATGGTAAACGGCAGATCGGCCAACATACCTTCGATGCTTATCAGAGTTAACGATGTGATCTCGGTTAAGGAAAAATCCAAAAAGCTTGAGATAATTCACGAGTCGCTTAAAAATGTCAATGAAAATCCGAGGCCGTATCTTAAGATAGATAAAGCTGTTATGGAAGGAACTTTGACAGACTTACCAAAAAGGGAAGACATCCCGGTAAAGATCAATGAGCAACTCATAGTCGAACTTTACTCTAAATAAAGAGAGAAAAAAATGGCTGTACTACCTTTTAAAATTCCTGAGTCTATCGAGATCCAGACTCTGAACGAAAACTACGGCAGGTTCGTACTTTCTCCGCTTGAGAGGGGTTATGGAATCACGATCGGTCACGCTATGAAAAGAGTATTATTGTCGTCAATACAGGGAGCCGCGATCTACAGTATAAAGATCGATGGGGTATTGCACGAATTTTCAAGCATACCGGGAGTGAAAGAAGATGTCGCGATAATGATACTGAACCTGAAAAAGGTCAGATTAAGCCTCAACGAAGGCAGAACCTCGAAAGTTACAGTTAACCTTAAAGGTCCAAAGATATTTACAGCAAAGGATATCGAGGATTCTTCAGGCGGCGAGGTAAAAGTATTCAATCCCGGTTTCAAGATAGCCACCCTCAACGAAGACGCCGAATTCAGTATTGAGCTGAACATAAAAGTCGGTAGAGGGTATGTTTCATCTGATGCAAACAGGGACGATAATGATCCTATAGGTACAATAGCAGTTGATTCGATCTTTTCCCCCATACTCAAAGTCAGCTACGATATTGAGAATACGAGGGTCGGAGACAGAACTGATTATGAGAAACTTTCTCTTGATGTTCACACAGACGCTTCCGTTTCACCTGAAGAAGCTATAACATATGCCGGTCTGATACTCAGAGATCACATTAATCTCTTCATTAAGTTCGAGGTCGAGGAAGATTCAGAGGGATTCGAAGAAGAAGATCCTGATATTCTTAAGAAAAGAAACCTTCTTAAGATGTCTATCGATGAACTTGAGCTTTCTGTCAGATCGTACAACTGCCTGACTGATGCAAAAGTAAAAACGATTGGCGATCTGGTAAGGAAAAAAGAAAGCGAGATGCTCAAATTCAGGAACTTTGGTAAAAAGTCGCTTGCTGAATTGAACAAAGTTCTGAAAGAGAAAGGACTGGAGTTCGGTATGGATGTTGATAAATATCTGAACGACACGCAGTCAAGAAAGAAGAAATGATTATAGAGGAAAATAAAGATGCGTCATAATGTAAAGGGAAGAAAATTAAACAGGACCGCAAGCCACAGGAAATCGCTGATGAGCAACTTGTCGGGTCAGCTGTTCGAGCATAAGCAGATCATTACTACCGTTCCGAAAGCAAAAGAGGCCAGGAAGTATGCGGAAAAGATGATCACTCTCGGTAAAAAAGGCGATCTGAACTCTCTCAGGCAGGCTCTGAAGTTCCTTAAACAGAAGAGCGTTGTGTTTACGCTGTTCAACGATATCGCCCCGAATTATAAAAAAAGGAACGGCGGTTATACAAGAGTTCTGAAACTCGGAAACAGAAAGGGCGATGCTGCGGAGACAGCTGTTCTTCAGCTTGTCGAATTTGACGATTCAGCGGATGTTCCTGCTAAAGCAAAAAAAGCAGATGCGGAAGAGACCCCGAAAAAGAAAGAGAAAAAAACTGCAGTGAAAAAAGAGAATACTGCTGAAGAGATCAAGACGGAATCGCAGGCTGAATAGTTAAAAGATCAGCAGGCATTATAATTTGTTCGGGGTGTGGCGCAGCCCGGTTAGCGCACCTGCCTTGGGAGCAGGGGGTCGGAAGTTCAAATCTTCTCGCCCCGACAAAAAAATTAAAGGGTTTATCAGGAACCCTTTAATTTTTATTAAAAAATAAAATCTTTTGCTTGAAATTTTACCAATGTTTTCGTTTATTTAAGACTTAAGTTATCCTTTAAAATTGAAAGGGGGATTTTGTGATATGCAAAAAGTGTAATACCTTAAACTCTAATGACGCAAAAGTATGCGTTAACTGCGGTGAAAAGCTCACGACAATAGCTCAGCCTCTTAAACAGGACAAAAAATCCCCGACTTTACAGCCCACAACAAGCAGATACGCATCTGCTCCCAAGCCTGCTCAAACAAAGAGTAAGCCGGCGGGCGGCTCTGAAAAGAAATCTCATACTGGCGTTTTACTTCTGCTGCTTATTATTGTGATCGCAGGAGCAGGTTATATTCTTGTTAATACGGATGAAGGTAAGAAATATGTTGAAGACCTGAAATCGAATGAAACTTTCGGTCAGTATATAACTATGGTCGACAGCCTGATCAAACCTTATCTTAACGAATACATACCGAGCATGAAAGCTGAAGAGGAAGCAAAAAGACTTGCTGAAGAAGAGGCAAAAAAACTTGAAGAAGAAAAAAAGAAGAAGCTGACCGTCAAAAAAAGATCTGATGAAGATATGAAGCCTGTGATCAAGAGAGTCAACAGGGCTATGCAGTATTATAGAGCCCTCAAGGACAATATGAATATGGTGCTTATTACTGAAGGCAATATTATGATAGGCAGTGATATTGAAAGCGAAAATGAGCGGCCTGTACATGAGGTATTCGTTAAGGCATTTTATATCGATGAACACGAAGTGACTAATTCACAGTTCAGAATATTTGTTGAAGAGACCGGTTATAAATTACCCAAACATATTTTATTTGACCAGTTCAACGGTCCGAATCAGCCGATCGTCGGTGTCTCATATCAGGATGCAGAAGCTTACGCCAAATGGGCAGGAAAACGCCTTCCCACAGAATATGAGTGGGAAAAAGCCGCAAGAGGAGGTCTGATAGGATTGAAATATCCATACAGTAACGAGATCGATCCTAAGATCGCATGCTATGATCTTAATCCGGTTAATGACGGTCCGGCAGATGTAAAAAGCTACGAGCCTAACGATTATAAACTGTACGACATGGTCGGAAATGTTGCGGAGTGGACTACATCCGGCGCGGTACCTTATCCGGGAGGAAGGCTTTTTAAGGAATACGGATCGGATTACAGGTGTATCCGCGGAGGCAGCTGGAAAGATATCAAAGCTAATCTCACTGTGTCGATCAGAGATTTTAAAGGCGTCAACTGGTCGGGAAACAATGTCGGTTTCAGATGCGTAATGGATTATTAACATTTAATATGAGCACAAATAAAGGTAATAAAGCATTATTAACTGAGATGGTCAGGAAAGATGTTATCAGCTATCTCAACTTTATAGGTCAGGTTTACCCCGATGCAATTCAGATAGATTCTGATATAGCAGGCATCAAATACAAATTGAAAAAAGATAATCCAGAGGGCATTACGAAAAAAGATAAAGCCGATACGGCTAAGGTGGCCAGTATTCAGGAACTGGAAAAGCTCGTTTCCGAGTGTAAAAAATGCGAGCTTCACAAAACAAGAAAAAATGTTGTTTTCGGAAAAGGTTCCGATAAGGAGAAACTGGTAATTATCGGAGAGGCTCCGGGAGCCGAAGAGGATCAGACAGGCGAGCCATTCGTCGGCAGGGCGGGACAGCTGCTCACAAAAATGCTTTCTGCAATAGATATAAACAGAGATGACATATACATATGCAATGTGTTAAAATGCAGGCCGCCGGGGAACAGAGATCCTCTTCCTGACGAGATAACTATGTGCTCGAACTACCTCGACATGCAGCTGGAATTCTTAAAACCCAGATACATACTTGCTCTCGGAAGGATAGCGGCGATGAGGCTTTTAGGAAAGCAGTCCACAATGAAAGAATTCAGGGAGGGAGATCACAGTTACAAAGGCGTTCCTGTACTTGTCACTTATCATCCGTCCGCACTTTTAAGAAATCCGAATTGGAAATATCCCGCATGGGAGGATCTTAAGAGACTGAAAGAACTTCTGGACGAAAAAAATGGATGATATTTCTAAAAAGATAAAAGCTCTAAGACAAAAGATAAAGAAATACAACGATCTATATTATAAGCAGGGCGTCTCCGCAGTCAGCGATTATGAATACGATATGCTTTTAAAGGAACTTGAAGAACTCGAAAACAGTTCCGGCGCGAGCCTTTTCGATAATAAACAAACTTCACCTTCGCAGACAGTAGGATCTGACCTCAATGAAGGGTTTAAAAAAGTCAGGCATGCCAATAAAATGCTTTCGATTTCCAACAGCTATAACAGAGATGATCTTATAGAATTTGACGCAAGATTAAAAAAACAGCTCGACAGTAAAGACGATATCGAATACTGCGTTGAATACAAGATCGACGGACTGGCTTTTTCGGCTGTATTTGGAAAAGGGAAGCTTAAGTATGCGGCTACCAGGGGAGACGGAGAACAGGGAGATGAGATCACCAGAAATTTTCTGACTATTCCTGACATGCCCTCAGAAGTAGCCTCTGATCATGATTTTGAAATAAGGGGCGAGATATACATAGGTAAAGAAGATTTCGCAGAACTGAACAGGCAGCGGGAAGTGAACGGTCTGGATATGTTCGCGAATGCCAGAAATGCGGCAGCCGGCTCATTAAAGCTTTTGGATCCGGAAGAAGTAAAAAAGAGATCCCTCAGAGCGCTGTGTTACTATTATTCCGGCGGCGGTTCTTACGGCATCCATACAAGAAATCTGGTGCTTCTGAAGAGCCTCGGATTCCCGGTTTCGGATTATTACAAAATCTGCGGGAATATTGAAGAAGTTGTTGAAGAGTGCAGGATAAAAGAGCCTGTAAAGAACACTCACGAATTTGAAATTGACGGACTTGTAATAAAAGTGAACGATATCAGCCTGAGGAATAAACTGGGCGAAACTGTAAAATCGCCAAGATGGGCGATAGCATACAAGTTCATGCCGGACAGGGCTGAAACGACACTGAAAGATATAGTACTTCAGGTCGGAAGAACCGGTGCTGTTACGCCTGTTGCGGTTCTTGAACCTGTGCTTCTTTCCGGAACAACCGTCAAAAGGGCGACGCTGCATAATTTTGATGAGATCAGAGAGAAAGACATAAGGATCGGGGACATAGTGACGATAGAAAAAGCGGGAGAGATAATACCTCAGGTAATCGGAGTAAATCTCGAAAAAAGACCTGCAGATCTGGAAGAATTCGACTTTCCTGAAAAATGTCCAGTTTGCTCTTCCAAACTTTTCAGGTCCGAAGATGAAGTGGTGTTCAGATGCATAAATTCCTCATGCCCTGCGCAGATAAGAAGGCAGATAGAACATTTCGCTTCGAAGCAGGCAATGAACATTTCAGGGTTGGGACCTGCACTTGTTGCTTCGCTTACAGAAAAGGGTTTGATCTCAGATATTTCTGACCTTTATTCGCTTTCGGCAGACTCAATATCTTCAATGGACGGTATGGGTGAGGTGTCGGCGAATAACCTTATCGCAAGCATCTTGGAGAGTAAGTCGAGGAGTCTGGAGAACCTCATTTTCGGCCTGGGCATCAGGCACGCGGGAAGAGAAGCGTCATTATCACTCGCAAAACATTTCGGTGATGTGGAGAGCCTCATGGCTGCAGGAGAAGAAAAGCTTACCGAGATACCCGATGTCGGCAAAAAGACAGCAGAGTCGCTCGTTTCGTATTTCAGCCTGGGAAAAAATATTCTGCTGATAGAAAAACTTAAAAATTCGGGAGTTTGTACCCGATATTTAAAAAGTGATGGATCAGAGATCGAATTTTTCAGGAACAGGATTTTTGTAATTACAGGAACTTTTGAATCTTTTTCAAGGGAAAAGCTGCGGGATATTATAATTAAAAACGGAGGAAAGGTGTCCTCTTCCGTCGGGGAAAAAACAGATTATCTGCTTTGCGGAGAAAACCCCGGATCAAAACTTCAAAAAGCGACAGGTTTAGGCGTCAGTGTCATTTATGAAAATGAGCTGAAGAAAATAATTTAAAGTTCGTTTTAATCAACTTTTATGCTTGACTATTTGAAAACTTATGGTTAATTTTTAAAGCTATATTAATCGTGTAAAGTTAAAGAGGGTGAGTGAGATGTATAGAAGTTATAAAAAATTGATAGCAGCAGCCATGATGGTAATATTTACGGCTGCATTTTCCAGTTCGATATCGGGTCATTCGGGCTTCATGAAGCTGGTCAGTCCGGAAACTTACGGTAACGGATATTTCGCTCTGAATCTGTCGACTCTTATGGGCTCGGCTGCAGAAAGCGATACTTTGATCGTTAAAAGTTCAAAACTCGATGATTATTTCCAGTCCACGAACCATATGTCGCTTGTATTCAGCCTGGGAAATTATATTGATATCAGCGCCAAAGCTTCATTCGCGATCGATTCAAGGGACAGCAATAATGTAAATCATACTCTTACAAAGCTGAACAATCTTGAATTCGGTCTGAGAACATCTTTCAAGAGAACAGGAACTTTCAGAGCCGGAATGTATCTTTACGGTCAGGTGCCTGTAATAAAAGATCCGGACGATCTTGAGTATTTTGCCAGATATACCGAAGTTCCAGGTGATACGATCAGGTACTATAATCACAGAAAATTCAGCGACGAATTCCTGTATAATCCGATGGCGAGCTTCGGGGGAAAGATAATGACTTCTTTCGGGAACGATTATTTCAGATTCCTTTTGAACGGAGGATACCTTTGGAGGACCGCCACTGAAAAGCACGATTCGCTATCGCTGGATGTCGACATCCTTCCAAATGCGTGGACAATGGGAGCAGGAGTGGAGATATATTTGAATAAGAAAGCCAGTATCTTCTTTGAATGGGACGGCGAACTTCTGGTTGATAAGGAAGATGTTGCAGTTACAGACGAAGAGTTCCCTCAGCGGGCCGGTGCAGGTTTTAAGTTCGTCGGCAACGATAATTTCTCGGCCACGATCGGCGGATTTGCGGGACTTAATGAGGATGCTCCGACATGGCAGGCTTATCTCGGACTTACATTCTGCGGGAACTGGATAGATCCCGATACTGATAAGGATGGGATAATTGACGAACTTGATAAATGTCCGACTCAGCCTGAAGATTTTGACGGGTTCGAGGATGGTGACGGATGTCCCGAAGCAGACAATGACGGCGACGGTATAGACGATCATCTTGACAATTGCCCGCTTGTACCGGAAGATCTTGACGGGTTCGAGGACGAGGACGGATGTCCCGATCCGGATAATGACGGCGACGGGATCGAAGACAGCGTGGATAAATGTCCGAACGAACCTGAAGACTTTGACGGTTTTGAAGATCAGGACGGCTGTCCGGAATCAGATAACGACGGCGACGGAATACCGGATAATCTCGACAAGTGCCCGAACGAACCTGAAGATTTTGACGCATGGGACGATGCTGACGGCTGCCCCGAGTTCGACAATGACGGCGACGGGATACAGGACAGCATGGACAAATGTCCGAATGATGCTGAAACTTTCAACGGATTTGAAGATGAAGACGGATGTCCAGACGCAGTTATACTAAAAAAAGACGAAAGGATAATCCTTAACAATATTTATTTCAAATTAGGTTCCGCTGAACTTGAATTCGAATCGTTTGAAACGCTCAATTCGGTAAAAAGGATATTTTTGGATAATCCCGGTATAGTCATTCAGATAGAGGGCCACACCGACAGTCAGGGCAGCGACGAGTATAACCTGAAACTGTCTCAGTTAAGGGCTGAAAGCGTATCGAATTATCTTACGGACTCGTTGGGCATAAGCAGGTCTCAGCTGACTTCGGTAGGTTTCGGGGAGTCTAAGCCTATAGCTTCAAACAAAACTTCTAAGGGTAGAGCCCAGAACAGAAGAATTGAGTTCAGGGTAATTTCGACGAGGTAGAATTTTACATTTAAGGATATTTTATGCCAAAAGGAAAAAAAGGTCAGGAAGATTTCGAAATAAACAGGTCCGAGATATTCAACTCCGACTATTATTTCGATGATATAATAGAAGAACTTACTGAATCCGGACTTTATTCAGAAGACGGTATTTCTTCAAAACTTAAGTCGGAAGAAATAAAGCAGAATTCTAATGAGCTCGGAACAAAAATAGATGATGTAAAGCAGGATATAAATCAAAGGATACAGAAGATCGAGCAGAAGGTCCTCAATGCCAACGAAATGCTTTTCAATATGAAGAATGAGCTTCTTCAGACCATACAGAAGATGCAGAACAGCCTGCTTTTGATGAAATTCGAAACCGAAGAAGGTATCACCAAGATCAACGACGCTTTCAAGGAAAAATTTGCGGGGGACTGCGTAAAAGAAAAAGCTTTCGAGGAACTCTATTCACAGCTTGACTCTTACAAAAAGAATTTTGTTTTCTCAACGATCAAACCTTTAATACATGATCTGCTTCTTTTTTATGACAGGATCGAGAACGATATTGAAAATTCTGCAGAAACAGGCGGAGAAGAATGTAAAAAGCTTAAAACATTCAGGGATGAAATCCTCGAGATACTGTACAGAAACGATGTTACACCGGTAGAAAAAACTCCTGTGGGTGAAAAGTTCAACCCTGAAAAAAGTAATGCGGTCGATAAGTTCGAAACGGATGACGAGAGCCTTGATAATACGGTCAGAAAAGTTCTTAAATTAGGTTTCAGAAAAGGAAATGTCCAAATAAGAACTGAAATGGTTCAGATTTTCAAACTTAATTCAAAACAGGCTCATTAAAAATGTCTTTCTTTGGTAAACTGAAAGAGATGCTTCACGGCGGGAAGGAAAAAAGATCCCACCTTGAGGAGATAAAGATCAAACGGAGCATCCAGCTTTACGAAGCAGGTGTAGCTTATTATAAAAGAAAAGATTACGAAAACAGCAGAAAGTATTTCGAGAAAGCGTTACAGTACGATCCGGAAAATGAAGATGCCAAACACAATCTGAGGGTTGTAGAAAAGCAGATAGCTCTTATCGAAGAAGAGATGAGAACAAAAAAAGAAAAGAAGGATAAAGCCGTAAATAAGACATTATCTCAGGAAAGCGAGAGCATACTCAGACAGGCTGCTGATGAAGATGTCAAGGACGAGAAATTTTATTATAAAGCTCTGAGGCTTGATTCAGATTTTTCGCACGAAGAGATCAAGAACAGGATAGATTCTGAATTCCGTAAATGGAGGACAAGGATCAATTCGCCGAACGTAAAAATGCGGTCCGAAGCAGAAGAAATGCTCGCGATTATTTCTCAGGCGAGAAGAATTCTATTGAAATGAGGGGATCAACATGAAGATGATAGGCATTGATTTAGGTACCACAAATTCCGCAATTGCCATGGTAAATGAATTCGGTAAGGCCGAGATCATTCCCAACAAAGAAGGCGAAAGGATAACGCCGTCTGTTGTAATGTTCGATGAAGATCAGATAATAGTCGGAAGCATAGCAAAGCAGTCAAGCGTGGCGGAACCTGACAGAACAGTGTCGTCAATTAAATCTCAAATGGGTTCTTCGGACTATAAATTCACCTATAAAGACACTGAATATAAGCCGGAAGACATCTCGGCGATGATAGTAAGAAAGCTGATCGAGGATGCTGAAAGCTTTTTGAATGACAAGATAACGGATGTAGTGATCACAGTTCCCGCTTATTTTAATGATCATCAGAGAAAAGCCACTATCGATGCCGGAAAAATTTCCGGAGTTAATGTAACCCAGATAATTAATGAGCCTACTGCCGCAGCTCTTACTTACGGTCTTGATAAGAATATCGATCAGAAGATCATGGTTTACGATCTCGGAGGCGGTACTTTCGATGTCACGATAATGAAGGTTAATAATTCGGATTTTGATGTTCTTGCAAGCGACGGGGACAGACAGCTCGGAGGTAATAATTTTGATGAAAAGCTGATGGTTTACCTTAACGACAAATTCAGGCAGCAGCACGACATCGATCTTTTTGAAGACCCGGTTCTCGTACAGGACTTAAGGTTGAAATCCGAGAATGCCAAGAAGGTACTTACATCAAAACTCAGCACGACACTTTATCTTTCGGCAAAAGGCAAGTCGGCAAGAATAACGGTAACAAGGAAGCTGTTCGCAGATCTGATTGCGGACTTTATCACAAGAACAGAACTTCTGATCAATGCGGTGATGACCGATGCAGGTCTGGACTGGAAAGACATCGACCAGATACTTATGGTTGGAGGATCGACCAGAATACCGGCAGTTCACGATATGATATTCAGGGTAACAGGCAAAAAGCCGGCAGTTCATGTAAACCCTGACGAAGCAGTTGCTCTCGGCGCGGCGATACAGGCGGGGATCACATCGGCAAAAGACCTGAACGAGCCTGTCAATGACATGGTTAGGATGAAGTACGGCGCGATCAATGTGTCGGATGTGACCGCTCACAGTTTCGGAGCGATAACTCTTGACGAGTTCGATAACAAAAGAAATGCGATAATAATACCAAAAAACAGTAAGATACCGGTAAGAAAAAGCCAGATATTCTATACTTCAGCTCCTAACCAGACACAGGTGAAAATGGTTGTGCTGCAGGGAGAGGATCCTGATCCTGAATTCTGCACCGTGATCGGAACTACCACGCTGGATTTTCCCCCGAAACAGGAGAATTCGCCTGTAATATTCAATTACGAGTATGATATTAACGGCATCATTCATGCGACGGCAAAGGATCCGGAAACAGGAAAGAAAAGTGAGATCCAGGTGGCAAGAGAGGGTGCGCTGACCAATGATCAGATCGACTCTAAAAAGAAAAAAATGAACAATATGTTCCCGAGAAGAAGAGAATATGTTACTACGGAATCATTTACTGAAGAGAATGAAGTCAACGCACAGGTGATCAAGAGCGGCAAAAAGGATAACGCCGTAAGCCTCGTCAATGATGTTTTTGTGGCTTCCGGACTGGGAACCGACAGTGAATCATTTGAAGAGAAACAGATATACAAAACAAAGCCGACGAACGATTCCGTAGATGAAGAAATTCTTGCAAAATCAGAAATAACGACTACTACGAGTAAAGAGCTTGAAAAGGAAATCGAAGAAGAGGCTTCAATATTAGACAGAACCCTGTCACCGGATGAAATATCAAAATCATCCGTCGAGGAACCGATAGATGACAGTTTAATTGACAACAGCAGATTTATTGAAAGGTTCGATGCAAAGGATGAGCATTCAGATAAAGAAGAGCCTGATATTGTAAGCGATGACGATCAGATAGAAAAGATCGATCAGGAGATAGAATCGATGTTCGGTGAAGAAGAGCCTTCAAAGTCTCTGGGCGCTGAAGAGAGTAAAGGAAGTTATGACGAATCTCTTGAGGAGCTGGCAAGATCATCAAAAGAGCCTGCTTTCAATATTGACAAATCTGACTCTTCGCCGGTTTACGAACAGGAACCTCAAGAAGAAATTCCTGAAGAAGATCTTGAAGATGTATTCGATTCCTTATCCAAGACAGATTCCGCATTAGTTGAGGCAGAATCGCCTCCCGCACCGGCGGAAACAGAGGATGAACTTGACGATGTTTTTGATTCTCTGGATAAGGCTGACTCCGCTTTAATCGAAGATGACGAAGCCGATCAGGAAATTGAGAAAATGGACATCTCGGATATTGAGAAAAAGCATGACGATGATTTCGAAAATGTATCAATGGAGGATTCTTCAGTAACTGAAAGTCAGTCTTTTGACGACGAACTGGACGAGATAGGTAAATCCGAATTCATAATTGACAGAAGCGAATATCTGACTGATGAGGACATTTTAAGGATCAAAGAAGAGGGGTCGTTCAAGAGCGGCGTACCTATCAGCAGCGTGTCTGAAAACGCGGATGAATCTTTCACGGAAGAAGAAGTGAACGAACTGTTTACATCAAAGGATCAAAAGAAAAAAACTGAACCTCCAAAATCTGAAAAAGATAAATCAGAAGACCTTTCAGACTGGATCGATGAATAAAAGGAGATATTTTTATGCCTAATGCGAAAATACTGCACACAATTATGGATAAAGCTCAAATGGCTAAGACGATAAAAAGGATCGCTTCGGAGATAGTCGAGAACGATAATGGCGAATTCTCGCTTGTTATAGTCGGGCTGAAAACCAGAGGCGAATTCATAGCCAGAAGAATATATAACGAAATAAAAAATGCGGGATTGTCCGATGTTGAGTTCGGTGTGCTGGACGCCACACTGTTCAGGGACGACTTCCGTTCAAATCTTAAAGTTCCGAATTTTTCCGTTAACGATATGCCCTTCAGTGTGGACGACAAAAAAGTAGTTGTTGTGGACGATGTGATCTTCACAGGCAGAAGCGTGAACGCGGCGATCAATGCGATAATGGATATCGGAAGACCGAAAATAATAAAGTTCGCGGCTATAATCGACAGAGGGCACAGAGAATTGCCTCTCGCGCCGGACTTTATCGGAGAAGTGATTAAAACACTTCCCACTCAGGAGATAAGGGTCAAACTCTCTGAAGTCGATAAAGAGGACGCAGTTTATTTAGTTGAAAAAATTTAAGGCGATAGAAATATCGCTTTTTTTTTGCATAAATTTGTAAATTCTTAAATAAGAGGGAAAAATGGATGACACGGTAAAAGGCACAAAGCTTCTCAAAACGAAGCACCTTTTGGGAATAAAGGGAATGTGCAGGGAGGATCTTGAACTGATCCTTCAGACTTCAGAAAGTTTCAAGCAGGTACTCGACACGCCCAATAAAAAAGTTGCCGCGCTCAAGGGTGTAACTGTTGTAAACATGTTCTTCGAGAACTCGACAAGGACAAAAATATCTTTCGAAATGGCGGAAAAAAGACTGTCGGCGGATGTGGTCAATTTCGCAGCCTCTTCGTCATCTCTCAAGAAGGGCGAAACACTGATAGATACTGCCAAGAACATCGAGGCGATGAAGATCGATATGGTCGTTATGAGGCACAGCACTCCCGGAGCTCACAAGATGCTGATGGACAATCTGAACTCCATAATCATAAATGCGGGGGACGGAGCCCATGAACATCCTACTCAGGCTATTCTTGACCTTATGTCAATAGTTCAAAAGAAGCCGAACCTGAAAGGCAAGCGCGTGACACTGGTCGGCGATATCGTGCATTCAAGGGTCGCTATGTCCAACATTCACGCTCTCAAGCTTTACGGAGCCAAAGTCCAGGTCTGCGGTCCTTCGACTCTGATACCGAAAGATATCGAGAAAATGGGAGTCGAGGTCACTTACGATCTTGATGAAGCCATCAGGAATTCGGATGTCATGAACATTTTAAGGATACAGCTCGAAAGGCATGTGGGCGCATCCTTCCCCTCCCTCAGGGAGTATCATAATTACTGGGGTATCACGAACGAAAAACTGGCCAGAGCCAAGAACGACATACTTATACTGCATCCCGGCCCGATGAACAGGGGCGTTGAGATAGATGACGATGTGGCTGACGGCGATCATCAGGTCATTTTAGACCAGGTACTTAACGGAGTCGCTTCGAGAATGGCGGTACTGTATCTTTTAAGCGCGAACATCGGAGGTGCGAAATGAAAAGAATGATCAATAATATAAGCCTGTGCGAGCCTTTATATAAAACTCTGCCGAAGAAAGTTCTGATAAAGAATGGCACGGTGATAGACACTTTTTCCGAAAAAGAATTTGAATCCGACATACTGATCTCGAACGGCAAGATCGAAAAAATCGCGAAGAATATCAAAGCTGAAAAAGGCTGCGAGGTGATAGACGCGAAGGGACTTTATGTGTCGCCCGGATTTTTCGATATGCATGTTCATTTGAGGGAGCCCGGCTACGAACAGGCGGAGAACTTCGTTTCCGGAACGAACGCCGCCATGGCGGGCGGAGTGACGGCCCTCGCGGCTATGGCGAACACGACACCCTGCGTTGACAACAAGTTCGTTTATAACGACATCAAAAGCAGGGTCAAAGGCCTGCTGGTCGATGTTCACCAGATACCGGCAGTGACGATCAAGCGAGAGGGAAAGACCATCGTCGAGATGACCGAGCTCGTCGAAGCGGGTGCGCCCGCTTTCTCAGATGACGGCAGCGGGATCCAGTCGTCCGAAACCATGAAAGGCGCGCTTGAATACGCGAAAATGTTCGGAACTCCCATTCTCGTTCACCCAGAGGACCACACATTTGTCGAAGGGGTCATGAATGAGTCTCTATCATCAACCGAGCTTGGAATGTCATATATACCGGCTATAGCAGAATCGATCAATGTAGCCAGGGACATAGAAATAGCCCGTTATGTGGGCGGCACGGTGCATTTTCAGCATGTAAGCGTAAAAGAGAGCATTGAGCTTGTAAGGAAAGCTAAAAAGGAAGGCCTGAAAGTGACCTGCGAAGTTACCCCGCACCACTTCTCCCTCACCGACGATATGGTCAGAACATTTTCAACCGATTATAAGATGAACCCGCCGCTCCGTACGCAGGAGGATGTTGACGCGGTTCATAAAGCTCTCAAGGACGGAACAATTGACGCTATAGCTACGGATCACGCTCCTCACCCGTCAGAAAAGAAAAATGTAGAGTTCGACTTCGCTCCTTTCGGCGTGCTCGGCTTGGAAACCATGTTCTCGGCCGGAATAA
>JAQVNT010000081.1 GCA_028702975.1 Candidatus Delongbacteria bacterium | reverse complement strand
AACTGTTTTCTTGTCGGAGCGATCGGAAAAAAAGAATATATAGCCGGTGATATAATTTATTACTTGAGGACATGATATGAAAGGCAAAATAGTTTATATCAACATAACTGCTGACAAAAAAGAGCCGAAAAAGCAGATCGGATCGGGAAAACTGACAGCAGGCACAGGACTCGAAGGCGATGCCTACAACAAACCTCCGCGCAGACAGATATCTCTGATCTCGGCCGATCTTATAAAAGAGCAGGCACAGTGCCCGCGTGCGGGCAGTGAACCGGAGTTTTTAGTAAGACCCGGTGATTTCAAGGAAACGCTGACGACAGAATCACTTGACCTCTCGCTTGTCAAAATTGACGACGACTTCCGGATCGGAGAAAGCGCAAAGATCAGGATCACTGAAAAAGGCATGACCTGCTGGGAGTATTGCCCGTGGGGCAGGCTGGAAGGCGAATGCCCCCTGCCCAAACATTTCCTATTCGCCGAAGTAATAGAAAGCGGTATTGTAAAGACAGGCGATGAGATAGAAAAAATATAAAATAATGATAAATCTTTAATTTTTCTTACTTGCAATAATGTCTCCGATTGACTATATTTTAGTCCCTTTAAATTCGGGAAGAACGCTGAAATGAGCTATCTGGTAATAGCGAGAAAATACAGACCTCTGACATTCGAAGATGTGATCGGGCAGGAACATGTGACCACCACGCTTATGAATGCAATAAAGAACAACAAGGTTCACCACGCGTATCTTCTGACAGGACCGAGAGGAGTGGGCAAGACCACCATCTCCAGGATCCTTGCAAAGTGCCTGAACTGCGAAACAGGAGTCACACCGACGCCCTGTGGAGTTTGTTCCAACTGCGTCGAGATAGATCAGGGCAACAGCCTGGATGTAAAAGAGATCGACGGCGCGTCGAACAGAGGTATTGATGAGATCCGCGACCTTAGGGACGACATTAAATTCTCCCCCGCAAAAAGCAGAAAGAAAATATACATCATAGATGAAGTCCACATGCTCACGAACCAGGCGTTCAACGCTCTTTTGAAAACGCTCGAGGAGCCGCCGGAGCACGCCGTATTCATATTCGCAACGACCGAAGTAAACGAGGTGCCGGCCACGATACTTTCAAGGTGCCAGCGCCACGATTTCAAAAGGGTCGATATTGATGTTCTGAGCAAAGCTCTGAAAGAGATCTGCGGCAAGGAAGGCGTGGAAATAGATGACGGATCGCTGATCATGCTATCCAAGGCCGGTGACGGATCTGTAAGGGACTCGCAGTCAGCATTGGATCAGGTCATTGCGTTCTGCGGCAATATTATCACCGCTGATAAAACAGCGGAGGCTCTCGGAATCACGCCGGTAGAGTCGTTCTTCAGGTTCACAGACATTGTGCTATCAAAAGATACAGGCGAACTCATTACCTACATAGATGAGCTCTTCGGTAAAGGACTTCACATTCTTGCGTATATCAAGGGGCTGATGGAATTTTTCAGGGACCTTCTAATTTTGAAAACTGTGAACGACGCTAAGATTTTGGATATGTCTGCGGATAATTTGATTAAACTGGGCAGGTATAAACAGAATTTCGGAGAAAAGGACCTTCTTTTATTCATAGACATACTGAGTCAGTCTGTCCAGAAACTCAAATCCTCTCCGTTTCAGAGGATGGATTTTGAAATTATTCTGCTGAAGATCCTTCATCACGAACCAGTTTCGAATATCGAAGAAATAATAAAAAAACTCTCAGCTGTTGAAGGCGACCTTGAAATCGATACGGATCAGATAATCGGAGAAATAACCTCAAGATTGAAGACTGCTCAGGTTAATATAATTCAACAACAACTGCCTGAACCTGATAAAAAAAAAACTCCCGAAACGGATCTGAATCTTGATAAGTTCGTGTCAAAATGGGAAGATTTTATCTCGCACATTAAGAATGCTAATTCAAGACTGTCTGTTTTAGAGTTCGGCGTGCCTGCCGCTATGGAGAACAATCGTGTTCTCAAAATAAAATTCGACAAAAAAGATTCAGTTTTCAAAAACCTGTGCGACTCCAAGAAGGAGGAGATAGAAAAGGAACTCAATTCTTTCTTCGAGACAGGTGATGTCCGCGTAATTTTCGATGAAGGCACCATAAAGAAGACCGAGAGGATAATAAAAATATCCCAGAATGTAAAAAAAAGTCAGGATGAAAAGAAAACAGAACTTCTAAACAAAGCTCCTCAGCTTAAATTCTTATTCGAAAAACCTTTTAACTGTAAATTTATTGATTAAATTCAAGGAGAAGATCACATGGCCGGCATGAACATGGATATGAGTTCATTATTAAAACAGGCTCAGAAAATGCAGGAGGATATGCAGAGATCACAGCAGATGCTGGAATCGACCGAGGTCGAGGGGACCGCGGGCGGAGGAATGGTCAAAGTGAAAATGAACGGTAAAAAGAAACTTATGTCAGTCAATATAGATCCTAAAGTGATCGACCCTGACGACTCTGAAGGTCTTGAAGATCTGATAATCGCCGCGGTAAACCAGGCTTCAGAGGAAGTGGACAGGATATCGGGGGACGAAATGTCAAAGATCGCTCCCAAACTTCCTGACGGATTCAAGATACCGGGATTCTGATGGGAAAACAGTCTGAAATACTGCAGAACCTTATAGATTCATTCGCGAAACTGCCCGGGATAGGCAAGAAATCGGCAAGAAGGATATCTTATTACCTGATCAACTCCGACACAAAAGTTTCGAATAAGCTTGCAGAGGCTGTTACTGAAGCCAAGAAAAAGCTCGGACTCTGCAGGATCTGCCACAATCTGACCGAAAACGAGATATGCGAGATCTGCAGCGACGGTATGCGGGACAGTTCTTCTATCCTTATAGTGGAGAATTTCAGCGACCTCTACATGTTCGAAAAACTGAATGTGCATAAAGGTCTGTACCATGTGGTCGGCGGACTGATCAGCCCTCTCGACGGGATTGTCCCTTCATCTCTTAATCTTTCATCGCTTTTTTTGCGGGTTCATGAAAAGAAAGTAAGAGAACTTATAATCGGACTGAATCATTCTGTTGAAGGAGACACTACCGCGCTATATATTTCGGAAAAGCTCAAAGACTCAGGAATAAATATAACCAGGCTCGCGACAGGTATTCCTATCGGAGGGGAAATAGAATTCACGGATGAAATAACTCTAAAGCAGGCTTTTATGGAGAGACGCAACTTCTGAAAATGCTGAAAAAAATCATAATTACAATTCTTGACAAGATACATAACCGGTGTTATTTTAGCACAGGTTCATTACTATAAACAACCGGAGCTTAAAAAAATGGGAAAACTGACAATATCATCAAGGAACGAGATCATGCAGGCGAGCCCTATAAGGAAGCTTGCGCCTTTAGCTGTTCAGGCTAAAAACAAAGGCGTTCATGTGTATCATCTTAACATAGGCCAGCCTGACATAAAAACATCCCAGAACATGATCGACGCCTATCACAATATTCCCGATGTGATCGAGTACGGTCCGAGCGAAGGCCAGCTGTCTTACAGAAAAAAACTCGTTCAGTATTACAAAAAAATGAACATAGAAGTGGACGAGTCGAATATTTTCATAACTACAGGCGGAAGCGAGGCTATAATTTTTACACTTTTATCAGCACTTTCACCGGGAGACGAGGTAATAATTCCCGAGCCTTTCTATACTAACTATAACGGCTTCGCTGTAATGGCCGGAGTGAATGTCGTTCCGATAACCACTGACATCAACAACGGATTTGATCTGCCTCAGATGAGTGAATTTGAAGCGAAACTTTCTCCAAAGACGAAGGCAATAGTTATCTGCAATCCGGGAAATCCAACAGGCGCAGTATTCAAAAAAGAAAGGCTTCAGGAACTTGTAGATTTTGCAAAGAAACACAACCTGTACGTAATTTCCGATGAGGTTTACAGAGAATTCACTTACGACTGTAAAGCGACCTCTATACTTCAGTTCGACGATTTCGATGAGAATGCGGTGATGATCGATTCGACATCGAAAAGATATTCCGCGTGCGGTTCCAGGGTGGGATGTATAGTGACGAGGAACAAAGAACTGCTCGGTCTCGTTCTCAAATTCGGTCAGGCAAGACTATGCCCACCAAGCGTGGACCAGCAGGCTGCTGAAGCGGCTGTCGATACTCCGGACTCATATTTCACTAAAGTTCATACAGAATACACTAAAAGAAGAAACATCGCTTATAACGAACTTAAGAAAATTCCCGGCGTGACAGTTCCGATGCCGATGGGAGCATTCTATATGGTCGTCGGCCTTCCGATCGATGACGCAGACGATTTCGCAAAATGGATGCTCACTGATTTCAGAGTTGACAACGAGACCACGATGGTAGCTCCTGCTTCAGGCTTCTATGCAACTCCGGGGCTGGGAAAAGACCAGATCAGGATAGCCTATGTTCTCAAAGAAGAAGATCTGGTCAAAGCCATTAACATCCTGAAGCTCGCTCTCGAAGCATATAAAAAAAAGTAAACGGTGAATGATGTTCGGAAATGCTCCGCAGAGAAAGCAGTTCTCATATACAAGCTCAAAAAGCCTGAAGCCTGATGATAAAAAAGATCTCAGGAGCAGGATGCAATTCACCTCATACTCATCACAGGACGACAAACCCTCAAAAAAGAAAATGATCTTTTACGCAGTGCTTTTACTGATAGCCCTATCATATATACTGACTTATGGATTCAAAAGCACCGGTGCGGAAAGTATAAAACTGGAAGAAAACGAATTAGAGAAGGTAAATGGATAATAACCAATACTATTTTGACGCTTATTTTGAATTCATAAGATTCGCTGATCAGAAAATTTCCGAGATAGAGAAAAAACACGCAGGCAGCATTGTCTGCGCTAAAGGATGTTGCGAATGCTGCGAGGACACAAGCGTTCTTCCGATAGAATTCTTTTCAATAGTAAGCGCATTAAAGGAGAAAGGCATAAAACCTCAATTGGGGCAAAAAAGCTGCGCTCTGCTGAGAAGATCGCTGTGTCAGATATACGAGCTCAGACCGCTGATTTGCAGGACTCACGGACTTCCGCTGGCTTACGGCGAAGATGAAGATCCCCAAATGAAGAACATAAGTTTTTGCGGGCTTAATTTTACGAAGAAAATACCGAAATTCACAAAAAATAATGTACTTGATATGGATGAACTGAATATCGAACTTGTCACTCTGAACGAAAATTTTAAAAGATCATTCGACGGAGATCTGCCTGAAAGAATGGAGCTTAAAGATTTAGTGAATTACCTTTAATTTAAATCCTTTTCCACTTCAATTGTGGAATCATTCCTTTCTTCGCCTGTTATATCAAACCCTCTTTTCCTGAATAGAGCGATCATTCTGTGGTTGTCTGTAGTTGTCTGGGCGTATATCTTCTTCATTCCCCATTTTTTAGCTATCTCGATGCAGAAGTCCGTTATAATTCCGCCAAGATCCTTGTTCTGCCATTTATCTGTGATGAGGATCGCATATTCAACAGTATGTCTTTCCGGATCTGATATCAGCCTCCCCACTCCAAGCAGCTTTCTTTTGCCGCCTTCGACTGTTTCGGCCACGATCCCGATCTCCCTGTCGTAATCGATATAGCAGAATCTTGTTGCCACATCGTGCGAGGACCACTGAAAGAAATATCTGAATCTTGAATATATCGATTCTTTCGAACAGCTTCCCAGAAGCTCGAGCCAGAGAGGTTCGTCTTCGGGTTTTATCGGTCTTAGCGTGATATCATGCCCGTCCAGTTCGATGCCTTTTTTTACGAACTCTTCAGGATAAGGCCTCAGTGCGAGATGCTGGTATTTTTCGATGTATTTTCCTGCTGAAGTTATATCGACCGCAACTCTTGCATCCAGTGCCCAAACCCCTTCACTTCCCGCGATCAGAGGATTGATATCGAGCTCTGTTATTTCAGGATAATCCGCAGCCAGATACGAAAGCCTGATCATCACTTCTATCAGTTTGTCTATATCAACGGGGGGTTTACCTCTGTATCCTTTTAAAAGCGGCCATATTTTAAGATCTTCAAGCATTCTTCTTGCAAGCCTTTCGTTCAGAGGTGGAAAACCGAGCGAAGTATCCGAGTAAAGTTCAGCCGTGACCCCTCCCGAACCAACGAGAATGACAGTCCCGAAAACATTGTCCCTTTTTATGCCCAGGATTATCTCGACGGAATCTTTCATTCTTATCATCTTCTGAACGGTGATCCCGAGAATTTCCGCATCAGGCCTTGCTTGTGAAACATTGGAAATTATTTTTTTATACGAAAGCCTGGCTGTCTCACCGGAATTGATGTCAGTTATTACTCCTCCTGCATCGGTTTTATGGGTGATCTGAGGTGAATCTATCTTAAAAACCACAGGGTAACCGGTCTTTTCCGAAACAGCGACCGCCTCATCCTCACTTTTTACCGCAACAGGTGCTGTAACATTTATATCGTAAGCTGCGAGAAGTTTTTTTGAGTTCTCCTCCGACAGAATGCTTAAATTGTTCCTGACGATATTCTTAAACTCTTCCTTGATCTTTTTTCTGTCGAGCGAGAATTCAACGGGAATATCCCTGGGCGTTTCGTAAAGAGTTTCAAGGTTCCTCGAATACTCTACAAGAGTCATGAACGCCCTTACAGCCTGTTCAGGGGTCTTGTATGCCGCAACACCGAATTCGTTAAGTATCTTCAGACCCTCCTTCATGTTCTTTCCGCCCAGCCACGAAGCAAGAACAGGCTTTCTTGTCGCCGAAGCTATTTCCCCCACTGCCCTGGCAGTCGTGTCCGCGTTGGTCATGGCCTGTGGAGTGAGAATTACAAGGACAGCATCCACATTTTTGTCGTCAAGGACTATTTTTACAGCTTTGGCTATCCGTTTGGACCTGGCGTCGCCTAATACATCCACGGGATTTCCGTGGGACCACGCGGGCGGCAGGTTCTCGTTAAGCAGCTGCAGGGTTTCGTCGCCGAGCTTTGCCAGCTGCCCGTTCGAGCCTATCAGCGCGTCGGTCGCCA